>CAZVSF010000008.1:22094-27199 GCA_964630195.1 uncultured Lentisphaeria bacterium | reverse complement strand
CAGGGTGGTGTGAGAGGACGGATAGGGAATTAATCCCTATCCTCCTACTCGATCTCTCCAAAGCTGTAAAATTAATCGGAGTGATTTAATTCGATTAAATCTAAACTCTCCAGTCTGGACGATTAGATTGAACTCGTCCTTGAACGGAACAAAAAGCCGAATGGCTTGTTCTGAATTCAAGGGCTTTCCGGTTTGATTCATCTGTAAGTAATTACGATAGATCAAAAACGTGCAAAACGCTCATTTATTGTTTGCATCGTGGCAACTTGAGATTATTATGTCCGTGTGAGAAAACAGCCCTGGATGTAATTGGCTGGATAAGGGAAATTGAACGAATGAAAAGATACACACTCCTGGGCATAATACTTATTCTGGCATTCCTTTCTATCGATGAAGGGGTTGCCCAACAACGATATGGCAGGATCAATGGTGTATTGCGAGATGCAGATACCGGAGAACCCTTACTCTTTGCCAATGTAAGCTTGAAGGGCACTGGATACGGTGCAGCCAGTGACAAATCAGGCTATTATATCATCACCAATATTCCCCAGGGGAATTACACCATGTTGGTCAGCATTATTGGCTACGAGGCCAGCCAGCGTGAGATCTCCGTGGTAGCAGGTCTGGAGCAACGCCAGGATTTTGAGGTTCAACCTACTGCCATTGAGGGTCAGAAGGTGGTGGTCACTGGGGAACGCCAGCGTTTCGAAAAGCAGGTTGAGGTCAGTGCTGTCAATCTCTCCATGCGCGATGTGAAGGTCATGCCAGCATTTGTCGAAGCAGATATTTTTCGGACGCTTCAACTCCTCCCCGGGGTTCAGTCCTCCAGCGACTTTTCCTCGGCCCTGGTGGTGCGAGGGGGAAGTCCTGACGAGAACCTGATCATGCTGGATGGTATTGAGATTTACAATCCATTCCACTTGGGAGGTGTTTTCTCAACATTTAACGCCGATGCCATCGCCGATGCCGAATTTCTTGCAGGGGGTTTCCCTGCCAAGTATGGCAACCGTATTTCCTCTGTGCTCAGCATTACTGGAAGGGAAGGGGACTCCAAACACAGCAAGCTCCTTGGTGGAAAAAAACTGGGGGAGTATTTCGATATCAGCCAGGTGAGAGGTGAAGTGAACCTGCTGAGTTCCAAACTCCTTCTGGAAGGTCCCATCGCAAAAGGCTCCTGGATGTTCTCCGGTCGCCGCACCTATTTTGATCAACTCGCAAGGATCTATTACTGGGCCAAAGATGAGCCCATGGATTGGTCTTACTACTTCTATGATTTTCAAGGGAAAGTCATTCAGAATATTAATCCAACCAACAGGCTGCTGTTCTCTCATTACAAGGGGCGAGATCGCATCGGTTTTGAACTGGAGCAATCCGATTCGAAAGTCAATTTTGGCTGGGATTGGGGAAATTCAACCAAAAGTGCAGAATGGCGCTGGGTGCCCAATTCAAAATTTGTTTCCACCATGTCTCTGGCGAATACAATCTACCAATTCGACGTTGATCTGAGCTATTCAGCAACAGATACCAGCGGCTCCAGTGCTGAAGCTCAATTTATCGTTTTTAATGAGATCGATGACTGGACCTTCAAAGAAAATCTGGACTGGTATATCTCATCAGAACATACGGCCACTCTGGGGCTGGAGATCAAGGATCTTGGTGTTCAATTTAACATTGGTGATGGCAATATTTCCTTTATTGATGATGAGGAGAACAACACCATCATCAGTGGAACTCTTCAGGAAAAATGGCAGCCCAATCCTGTGATCATGCTACAGGCAGGCCTGCGGGTCTCAAAATACTCGGCTCATGAGAATCTTTATTACGAACCCAGACTCGGCTTTAAGTATCTGTTAAATAAAGACCTCGCATTGAAAGGTGCCTGGGGAATTTACAACCAATTTATTTTTACAGCCCAGGATGAAGATGCCATTCTCAGCATTGTTGACTTCTGGAATCCCATTCCTGCGAACTACAGAGCTAAAACGGTTCAACATTATATTCTTGGTGTGGAGCAATGGCTGGGAGAAGGCTACTTTGCCAGTTTGGAAGGGTATTACAAACCTTATAGCAATACACTGGTGATTAATCCTAATCAAGCATTTGAGGACCCCGATGATGACTATACCGAAGGAACAGCCCTTGCGTATGGAGCCGAATTTCTCGTTAAGAAAAACATCGGCAAATTGACGGGCTGGCTGGGCTTTTCCTATATGAATAGCAAACAGGAGTTTGATTTCAATAATGACGGCGAGATTGTTAAGAGTGATGGAGAGGTCTACAAATCCAAGTATGACCAACCCATTTCAACCAATCTTGTCCTCAGCTACTCACCTTCTCCAAAGAACTCTTTTGGCTTGACCATGAGTGCCTCAAGCTCAAATCTCTATACCCCGACAGTAGGGTATACATACACCCAAAATGGGAATCCGTTTGATTTCAACAATCCATACTCTGATCTCACGGAGATTAAAGGCACTCGCAATTCCGCTCGATATCCAGATTACTTCAGGATGGATGTCAGTTATTCCCGGGTGATAACACCCTTTGACATCGATGGCCTCTTCAAGATTCAGATCATCAATGTAACCAATCATTTCAATACCTTTGTCTACAACTGGGATCTTTCAGCTGGCACGGTTGAGGGTATTGGCATGTTTCCATTCCTGCCGACATTCGGCGTTGAATTCAAATTCTAGGTGATACAGATGAGCAATAAAATAACAGTGGCAAAACTGATCAGGCAGAATGGGTTCCTTCTCTTTGGCATCTTTCTGCTGACCGCCTGTACGCAGGATTTGAGTATTGCAGATTTCGAAGAGGATTTTAAAGATTATCAGCAGGAGTATCGGGTTGAGGGCATCCTTGATCATACAGATTTTTCAAAATCGGTGATTCGTCTGGATCGGACGATTCTGGTGACAGATACCTCCCTTTTTAATGGGCGGGATGACAATGGGGACTGGGAATCTTACACCGATGTGAACGGCAATGGTCAGTGGGATGAAGGCGAGCCCTTGAATGATGATGTTGGAACCGACTTTCGGGGACCCGAGGATGAGCCCGAGGGTCGCGGTAATGGTATCCCTGATCCGGGTGAGCCCCACGTAGATGACTATATCGAGGTTTTACCTCAGATCCAGGATAGCACGGCTACATCAGTGGTTCTCAGGGAAGCTGCTTCGCAAACCTTTGTGGCAGATTTTGAATGGACATCCCGGGCAGCATCCTTTGATCAGAGTTTTGGTCCCGGTGGACCACCTGAACTGGCTGCGACCAATCCATATATTCGCTATTACTATGGAGGATACGTACCCAGCGCGCCGTATGCAGACTTGCAATTAGGACCAGATACCGAGTATGAGATTGTGATCACTACGGCAGACGGACAAATATTTTCTGGGCGAACAGATATTGTAACCGAACCCATTCACCTGGAATGGGAAGGCACTGTTTGGGATGCAGATACCTTGGTCTCACCCACTAACAATTATGCATTCCTCACCTGGAACAATCCTCCAGAGTCCTCCTTTGGGGGGCTTGAGCTGGATCTTTACTTTAGACCAGACTCCATCAAGGGCTTTTATGCCTACTCCAGAGCTGCATTCGAGCTTGATCCGGAAACAGAGCTGCCCCTATTCAGGGAAAGTTTTGTTGGATTTCCTCTTGGCCTTTACCGAATCACGGTGAATAGCCTAAATGCTGGCTATGGAAATTATATTTATTCGAGCTTGCCTCTGCGTGACAGGGTGCTTTCAAACTGGAGAGATCAAAATGGTAATGTCGTCCTGGGCCACCTGGGATCAAGAGCTTCCATTCAGTTCTTTTTAAGATTGGCATCCCCGACAGGCTGAAGAAAGAAATTTCGGATATCTGCTTCGCCTGTGAGGACCATGAGTAAGCGCTCGATGCCGATGGCGATGCCACCGGTGGGCTGCATCCGACCAACAGCTTCGATCAAATGGTTGTCAATGGGGTGAGGCGCATAGCCCAATCGTTCCCGTTCTGCATTTGCGTTTTCAAATCGGGAGAGCTGCTCTTCCGGATCGATTAATTCACTGAAGGCATTTCCAATTTCAACACCTTTGATATATAACTCAAAGCGCTCAGCCCACAAATGATCAGGTGATTTTATTTTTGCCAGAGCAGCCATGGAAGCGGGGTAATCGAAAACAATTTCCGGTCGATTCTTGCCTAAATTCGGCTCGATAAGTTTTAGCCAGACACGAAAGAATATATCTTCAAATGAATCATCAGGAGGAATCTGCTCAGATATTGCATCTGATGCAATCCTATGCCAGCGCTCAGGGTCTTCCATCCCAGCTTCGAGATCAATTCCTGCATAAATATTAAAGCAATCCTTTATTGAGATTCTCTTGACTGATTTGAGCCAGTACTCACTATCATAAATTGGTACTGCATCGAACTTTTTTACGAGATGATCTAAGAGTCTCTCAACATCTTTCATGATGTCCAGGTAATCTCCCGGGCGATACCATTCCAGCATATTGAATTCAGGGTGATGAAGTGGACCGAGCTCACCATGATTTCTGAACACACGGGCTACCTCAAAAACCTTCTCGAATCCAGCACCCAATGCTTTCTTGATGGCAAATTCAGGCGAGGTCGGGAGGCTTAAGCGTTCTTTAGTCCCATCATGGTGAACATATTGAGTAGCAAATCCATGCAGATGAACTTCCATACCTGGAGAGGGTACCAAGAGGGGTGTCTCCAACTCGAAAAAATCTCGTTCAGTAAAAAATTGACGGATCAGGTTGATCAGTTGACGTTTTTGCCTGAGTCTTAATTGATTCATGCCCTCAATATGTGCTACACCAATTCAATATCAAAGGCCATGGAAATGAAAAAGGAATTAACCAGGATTTGTGCTTCGTGAATGAGGATTCGCTTTTATTTTGAGAAATGAATAATTCACTGATCAGCCAGAGAATCAGGCGACTGGCTCAAATGATGTCTCTTCTTGAAGAAAATCCGTTCAAAATTCGAAGTTTTGAAAACGCAGCCCGGATCGTGGAGGACCATGAAGAGGATATGGGAGTTCTTGTTGATGAAAATCGCTTAAAGGATGTCCCCGGGATCGGTGAGGG
>CAZVSF010000008.1:0-21994 GCA_964630195.1 uncultured Lentisphaeria bacterium | reverse complement strand
TGGGAGTTCTTGTTGATGAAAATCGCTTAAAGGATGTCCCCGGGATCGGTGAGGGTTTAGCATACATTATTATGTACTACGCCAAAGCTGGTACCGTAGGTCTGGAGAGTGAGCTGGAGGCGCAATTACCCCAGGGGTTGCCCGACCTCCTCGATCTTCCAGGTCTGGGCTTGAAAAAAGTCCTGGTACTCTGGAAAGAGCAGAATATTACCAATATCGAGTCCCTGACAAAAGCATGTGAAGCAAATACACTGCAGCAGTTAAAAGGATTCGGTCCAAAACTTCAAGCGAAACTATTGGAAGCAATCGCCTTCCAGGCAAAGCATGCCAGAGATTTTTACCTGGATACTGCGATTGCTGTGGCAGACAGGTGGCTTGAGATATTGAAACCCCTGAGAAGTATTTCGGGAATAAGTCTCACGGGAAAACTAAGACGCGGTGCTGAATTAATTCAAATGGCAGAGTTCATTGTACTGGCAGACCTGGCAGAGTTAACTGCAGAGTTGCAGGCGAGTCTTGACCTTGATCTGCCAAACTCGATTCCTATTGAGCTCAGTGATCCATCTGGGATGAAAGTGCAACTCTGGCCAAGCCAGGTAGATACCTTCCATGCGAGGCAATTGGTCCAGACAGGAGGTGAGGAGTACTCCAGGTCCTTAGGAGAGAAATTTGGGTTGGATCCTGAAGCTGCCATCCAAAAGCTAGCTCAATTTTACAAGCCCGAGATCGGATCAGAGGAAGGTCTTTGTGAAGCTGCTGGTATACGGTGGATCGAGCCCGAGTTGAGGGATTTATATGCTCAGGATCCTGGGAATGGCAGACTCGTAGAGGAACATGATATTAAAGGTGTCTTTCATGCCCATACAACCTGGAGTGACGGAAAACATTCGCTTGAGGATCTGGCGGCAGCTGCCATGAATCTCGGTTATCAATATCTGGGTGTATCAGAACATTCACAAGCCGCCTATTACGCCAATGGCTTGAAACCTGATCGGGTCAAAGCACAGTGGGACCTCATTGATCATCTGAATGAAGCAAATGCAGGATTCCATATCTTCAAAGGGATTGAGGCTGATATTTTGAGTGATGGGAGTCTGGACTATAATGAAGAGCTGCTGGGAGGATTTGATTTTGTGGTTGCGTCGATCCATAGCCACTTTCATCTCGATGCACGTCAGCAGACAGAACGGATTGTCCGAGCTTTGCAGAGTCCCTATACCACGATTCTGGGTCATCCCACAGGACGAATGCTTATGGCCAGACCTGGCTACGATCCAGATCTAACCACAATCATTGATGTGGCAGCTGAAAACGACAAGCTGATTGAGATAAATACAACACCAAAGCGCCTGGATCTGGATTGGAGATACCTGAAATACGCCAGAGAAAAGGGTCTGAAAATTTCAATTGACCCCGATGCACATAACATCAAAGGACTTAGTACCATTCCTCTCGGTGTGCGTATGGCCAGGAAGGGCGGATTCAGTGCAAGGGAGGTATTGAATACCCTGGATGTTGAAGAGATGAGCGAATATTTACTAAGCCGGAGACAGAGATGAGAGAATCGCTCAAAAATAAAAAAATCAGGGTACAGCAGATAATTGATACCCTCTATGAGACCTATCCGGACTCCAAATGCAGTCTGGAACATCGCTCACCCTTCCAGTTGCTTATTGCTACCATGCTATCAGCTCAGTGTACAGATGACCGTGTCAATATGGTAACACCAAAATTATTCGAGCACTATCCTGATGCCGAGAGCATGGCAGGTGCACCCGTTGAGCATCTGGCAGAATTGGTTCGATCTACCGGATTTTTTAACAGCAAGTCGAGAAATATGAGTGCCTGTGCTCAAACCCTGATGCAGGGATATGAAGGTGAAGTGCCAGCAACCCTGGAGGCGCTGGTCAAACTGCCGGGTGTTGGTCGAAAAACAGCCAATGTTGTCCTGGGAACCGGGTTCCATGTCCCAGGTCTTGTGGTTGATACCCATGTCATACGAATTGCAAATCTTTTGGGGATGACCACTCAGAAAGATCCCGTCAAGATCGAAATGGAACTCCAGAAAATTATTGAGAAGGAACATTGGGTCATGTTCACGCATCTTATCATTGACCATGGCAGGGCTGTGTGTATTGCCCGAAGACCTCAATGTCACGTGTGTGTCCTGGCAAAGTACTGCCCAGGCGTGCTGCCAGAGGATGCCATCAATAAAAAGAAGTAGCCATGGATACGGCCGTATCATATAGAGTTACCGGAAAGGTTCAAGGCGTTGGATTCAGATATTTTGTCAGCTCAACGGCTCAAAACCTGGGTCTTACCGGATGGGTCAAGAACCACTCTGATGGATCGGTAATTGGTGTTGCAGAAGGAGACCACGGTCTACTCAATTCCTTTACGGATGAATTGAAGATAGGGAACAGGTGGTCCCAGGTTGAGTCAGTCGAGAAACATCCCCAGGTCTATAGCGGGGAATATAAAATATTTGAAATTCGGTATTAGGAAACTGCTAGGCCTGGAATTATTTATAGTGCAGATGATGAAAGGGATATGTTATGAAGCCAACATTCTTTGACAAAAAAACATGTGGGACCTGCAAAAAGGCGCAGGCCTACCTTAACGAAAGTGCCATCGAGTTTGAGAAAGTTGATATCATAAGCAGCCCTCCCCATCGTGAACTTTTGGAAAAATTTATTGATGAGAATGATGTTAAGCCCTACTTGAATTCTCGATCAACTATTTACCGTGAGTTAAAGCTGGGACAAAATATTCCAGATAAAGCAAAGGCCATTGATCTCATGCTTGAAGATCCGAATCTCATTAAACGACCATTTATCGTGCGTGGTGATATCGGGTCATTCGGATTTGTAGCTGGAGAATTTGATGAAAAATGGGGTACCTCGGGTCGTTAATATTGATCAATTAAAAAAGGATAAATAATGGAAAAGATTATTGGTGAAATAGAACGAAGTGAGACAGAGAAGATTCTAATTCAGGTGAAGGAATTCAAAGGCCGTACCTATGTGGATTTTAGAATTCATTATCTGGCTGATGAGGATGAATGGCGTCCCACACAAAAGGGTATTACAGTTGCCCCGGCACTCTGGGAAGACTTTAAAAACCATGTCGAAGCGGCAAACAAGTTTCTTGGCGAAGAAGGTCTGATCTAGTCTTTTTCTCTCAGTAGCTCACGTCTGAGCTGCAATTTTGGTGTAAAATATTGACGGTATACAATGGCCAGCATGATCATGTTGGCCAGAGTTGCTGTCGTGAACCACATATACATGATCATGATCTGGTAGCGTACGGCTATGATGGGATCTATTCCGGCGAGGATCTGACCCGTCATGACGCCCGGGAGTTGGACCAGGCCGACCGTCATCATGGCATTTATGTTGGGGATAAGTGCTGCATGGATTGAGGCTTTCATGGCATCAAATACGGCGAGTTTTGGCGTTGCTCCCAACGCGAGTAAGGTTTCAATTTCCCGCTCTCTATGTTTTAACTCACCCACAAAGCGATTCGCTGTCAGTGCAGTTGAATTTAGTCCATTACCGATGATCATGCCACCGATGGGAATGGCTGCATAGGGTGAAAACCAGGGTTTCACATCCAGAATAAATAGTAGTATGGTTCCCAAAATAATCGTCGCTGAACCAAGCAGGGAGACCAGCATGGCTGAAAAAAAGTGGGGAATCTCATTCTGTTGTCGTCGGGTACCTTCGTAGCTGGCGATAAGGATCATGATCAGCAGCAGCATGAGCATAAATGCCCAATGCTCCTGTCCAAAAAACCAGGTGAGCACATATCCCATCAATGTGAGTTGCACAAAAGTTCTGAGACTGCCAATGAGCAGGGTATTCTCCAATCCCAGCTTCCATTTTTTTATCAGAAACAGTGAGAAGGCGATAAAGAGAGAGGAGACCAGCAGGTCACTCCAGGTCAGCACATAAAAATCAGGATGCATCATTGACCCCGTGACTTAATAATCCAGCATCTTCAAATGTCTGGGATTTGTCCAGTGATTCAAAATCCCCATCGCCAATTATACGTCCCCTGGATAATATGATAACGCGTTCTGCGTATCGACGCATGAGAAGATGGTCATGAGATACAGAGATAATAGTTAGATCCAGCGCTTTTCTCAGTTTCTCAACCTGGTCCATTATTTCACGAGCGAGTTTTGGATCCAGATTGGATGTTGGCTCATCCAGCAATAGGACCTGCGGGTGATTCAACAGCGTACGGGCCAGGGCTAATCGCTGTTGTTCTCCACCGGATAAATCTCTGGCATGGTGGCTCAATTTTATATCCTTTAAGCCCACCTGAGCCAGTGCCGCAATGATCTCATGATCCAGCGTTTGGGAAATGATTTGATCCCACCGTCCTGTCACCAGTAAATTCTCTTTGACAGTTCCGTTAAACACCACGGGATTTTGAAACAGGATTCCCACATTTTTTCTCAGCGATTGTATATCGGCATCAATATCTACACCGCGAAAGCTGATCTGCCCCTGACTGGGGCTGGTAAGGGCATTGAACATTCTGAGAACTGAACTTTTACCAGCACCTGAAGCACCTATGATGGCAACGAATTCTCCCGGTTTGATCTCGAAATTGAGGTCTTCCAGAATCGTTAATTCTTTAGCATGGAGATAAACATTTTTGAATTGAAATAAGCTGTCGTTTTTCACAGGTCGAAAATATGCGAGAGATGCTCAGAATGAAACGATATATGCCATACAGGTCGGGCGTTTTTTGTTTGCCTGATTTTGGGAGCGTTTACCTTTGTAGCTGAACTTGGAGAAATAAGATGCCCCTAAAAATTGTTGGACCGGACTTTTTTGATGTATCTGCCTTACTATCTGAAGAAGAAATAGCTGTTCAACATATGGCGCACGACTGGGTCAAGAAGCGATTTCTTCCCCTTGTCTCAACCCATTACCGGGAAGGGACTTTTCCATTCGAATTACAGTTAGAAATGGGTGAAATGGGTTTCTTTGGTCCCACACTTCCAGAGCAGTATGGTACACCTGCCATCAATAGCATAGCCTATGGCTTGATCATGCAGGAGCTGGAACGTGGTGATTCTGGACTGAGGAGTTTTGCCTCGGTTCAAGGAGCTTTGGTCATGTGGCCTATCTTTGAATACGGCTCAGAAACACAAAAAAACAAATGGCTCCCTTTGCTTGCTTCTGGAGAAAAGATCGGCTGTTTTGGTTTAACAGAGCCAGACTATGGTTCCAATCCTGCTGGTATGATGACACGCGTTCGTGAAGAAGCAGACAACTTCATCCTGAATGGTACCAAAATGTGGATCACCAACTCACCGGTTGCAGATCTTGCTCTCATTTGGGCCAAGGATACGGACGGAGTCGTTGGAGGTTATCTGGTCGAAAGAGGAACAGCCGGATTTGAGACGCCGGAAATTAAGGGGAAGCTATCCCTGAGGGCATCCGTCACAGGCGAAATTGTTCTAAAAGATTGTAGAATCCCAAAGGAAAATCGCCTCCCTCTCGCGGCAGGTCTCAAAGCACCCCTGAGTTGTCTCACTCAGGCTCGTTATGGTATCAATTGGGGGGTGGTCGGGTCGGCCATTGCCTGTTATGAAGAAGCTGTGGATTATGCAAAGACCAGAATTCAATTTGATAAACCGATCGCAGCGTTTCAATTGACCCAGCAAAAGTTAGCTGAAATGCTCAACGAAATTACGAAAGCCCAATTTTTAACACTACAATTAGGCCGATTGAAAGATCGAAAGACCCTGAATCATAAGCAGGTAAGTCTTTCCAAAATGAACAATGTCCGCATGGCATTAGATATTGCCAGAACGGCGCGAACCATATTGGGAGCCAGTGGAATTACAGACGAATATGTGTGTATGCGTCACGCCGCAAATTTGGAATCCGTCCTTACCTATGAGGGAACCCATGAGATGCATACGCTGGTTATTGGTGAGAGCATCACCGGTATCTCAGCATTTCGTTGAAACATTGTTGCCGTCAAGTGGTTTTACCTCTGCAAATGAACGATATTTTATGGAGAAAGTGATTATATGTCTACAATCCTGGTAACTGGCGGTGCTGGATATATCGGAAGTCATACTGTCCTGGAGTTGCTCGACCGAGATTATGAGGTTGTGGTCCTGGATAATCTCTCCAACAGCAATATTGAGTCACTTCGTCGTGTCGAGGAGCTCACTGGAAAGCAGCCCATTTTTTATGAGCTGGATCTGCTTGATAAAAATGCTCTGGATGCACCCTTCCAAAATCACAAAATTGACGCTGTCATACATTTTGCAGGACTCAAAGCCGTCGGAGAATCCGTTGAGATTCCCCTCTCATACTACCAGAACAATCTCACAGGAACTTTAAATCTGTTGGAAATGATGAAGAAAAATGAGGTGAAACGGCTGGTTTTTTCCTCTTCTGCAACTGTGTATGGCGATCCAAAATCTGTCCCTATCACCGAAGATTTTCCAGTTTCAGCCACCAACCCTTATGGGCGATCCAAACTGATCATCGAAGAAATGCTGTCTGATCTGTCGATCTCTGACCCGGGGTGGGACATAGCTCTCCTCAGGTATTTCAACCCGGTTGGTGCCCATGCCAGTGGGCAAATTGGAGAAGACCCCTCTGGTATCCCAAATAATCTCATGCCATATATTTCACAAGTCGCTGTGGGCAAATTAGAAAAACTATCTGTTTATGGGGATGACTACCAGACCCATGATGGCACAGGTGTTAGGGATTATATCCATGTTGTAGATCTGGCTCTGGGGCATCTAAAAGCGCTGGACCATTTGATGAAAGGGCCTGGTCTTATGATAGTGAATCTTGGAACGGGTCAAGGCTATAGCGTACTTGAGATGGTCAAGGCATTTGAAATAGCCTCTGGGAAAAAAGTCGCCTATCAAGTGGTTGAGAGGCGCGCAGGTGATATCGCAGCATGTTACGCAGATACCCGTAAGGCATTTGACGTGCTTGGGTGGAAAGCGACCAGAGGCTTGAAAGAAATGTGTGAAGATGCCTGGCGCTGGCAATCCAAAAACCCCCAGGGATATAAATCCTAGAACACCAAAAGAATTTAATAGTCTCGCCTCCCAGTTTCTGGTCACAAAATTTATATTCGAGTAAATTTTTTTTCAGTTCAATCATGACTAATTTCAAGCTTTCGGAATAATAGACGTAGTCTATCTACGAAATGAGCGCTTAAAGAAATGCATGTATGCTGTTACACGAGGTGTTGCATTTAGGGGGGTGGCAGAATATTATTTGCGACTTGAAATAATGGAACACTATAAGGAAAAGTATGTCTCAATACCTCGTCATCGTTGAATCACCCTCAAAAGCAGGAACAATCAAAAAATATCTTGGTGAAGAATATAAGGTTCTTTCCACTGTTGGACACATCCGGGATTTGCCGAGAACCCAACTGGGAGTGGATGTAAAGGATAAGTTCAAACCACTATATGTAACCATACCTGGCAAGAAGAAGAATGTGGAGGCATTACGGGATGCTGCCAAGCAGGCTGCCCACATATTTGTGGCAACTGACCCTGATCGTGAAGGAGAAGCCATCGGCTGGCATGTCACCCGCATTTTGAAAAATCTGAACAAACCCATTTCCAGGGTGATGTTTTATGAGATTACAAAAACAGGTGTCCTGGAAGGCATGCGCAAGGCAACTGAATTAGATATGAACATGGTCAATGCCCAACAGGCACGAAGAATTATCGATAGGCTTGTGGGATTCAAGGTCAGTCCATTTTTATGGCGTGTGCTTTATTCTGGATTGAGTGCGGGCCGTGTGCAGTCCGTTGCTTTACGTCTCATCTGTGAGCGGCAGGAAGAGATCGATCGATTTGAACCACAGGAATACTGGACGATCAAAGCTCAGGTTGAAGCCAAGAAGGCGAATAAATTTGAAGCTGAGCTCCAGAAGGTTGATGGAAAAAAAGCATATATACCCAATGAAACAATTGCGCACGATCTCCGCTCCAGTTTGAAGGATGAGAAGTTTACTGTCTCTAAAGTGACCAAGAAACGAGTTCGCCGAAATCCACACGCACCCTTTACTACCTCAACACTCCAACAGGCGGCATTTCAAAAATTGGGCTTTACGACCAAGCGAACCATGACACTTGCCCAGCAACTATACGAAGGTATAACGCTTGCAAACGGGGAAGCAACAGGTCTGATTACCTACATGCGAACCGATTCAACCCGGGTTGCTGATTCTGCGGTTGATGCGGCCAGGAGTCACATTAAGTCAAAACATGGATCTGATTATTTGCCTTCTGCGCCCCGACAATTTGGTAAAAAGAATGCCAAGATACAGGATGCCCACGAAGCTATTCGTCCCGCCAACCCACTATTGACCCCAGACGAAATAAAAGCTTCTCTCACGGCACCACAAGCCAAGCTTTATGATCTGATCTGGCGACGCTTTATCGCCTCACAGATGGCTGTTGCAGTATATGATCAATCCACAGTAGATGTTCTGGCGGGGAAACGATTCGAGCTCAGAGCAAGCGGGTCGGATCTTGTATTTGATGGTTATCGCGTTGTGTATTTTGAAAATGTTGACCAACAGGAAAATCATCTTCCTGCTGATCTGGTGGAAAATGAAGTCCTCCAGGCACTTGAAGTGAATGCCGATCAACATTTTACAAAGCCCCCGGCACCTTACACCGAAAGTAGCCTCGTCAAAGTGCTGGATAGTGAGGGCATTGGCAGACCTTCAACCTATGCCAACATTATATCCGTGGTACAAGCCAGAAATTATGTGCAATCCGAGAAACGTAAACTTTATCCAACTGAACTTGGCAAGGTCACCAACAAACTGCTTGTTGAAAACTTTTCTGAATTGGTGAACAAAGCCTTTACCAGGGAGATGGAAACTTCTCTTGATAGGGTGGAGGAGGGTAAGAGCACTTATCTCGAGGTCATGACTGAATTCTGGAAGCATTTGGAAAAATGGCTTGAAGAATCTTCCAAGTCATATAGCGACTTAAAAAAATCCCTTCAGGAAGACAGCGGGGAGGTCTGCGAGAAATGCGGAAAACCCATGGTGATAAAGTGGAGTAAAAATGGCAGATTTCTGGCCTGTTCCGGTTTTCCAAGCTGTAAAAATGCACGACCACTCTCTGTGGCCGGCGATGAGAATAATGGCGAAGAAAAAGAGGAAAAAGATTATGGCACTTGTGAGAAATGTGGGTCCCCTCTTGTTTTAAGGGATGGCAGATATGGTAAGTTTTATGCCTGCTCCGCCTACCCCAAGTGTAAATTCACAAAACCTTTTACCATCTTGATGCCCTGCCCAAAACCTGATTGCAAAGGAGAGATTTCTCCGAGACGATCCAAAAGGGGCAGAACCTTTTATGGTTGCACGAAGTATCCTGACTGCGATTTTGTAAGTTGGGATCCACCAGTGCAACACAAATGCCCGGCGTGTGATAATCCATATATGGTGGCAAAATCAACCAAGAAGAAGGGCGATTATGCCCTTTGTCCAAATTGCAAGCACGAAGTGAGTGTGAATGAAACAGAAGCCACGGACTGATAATAAAATTGAGAGAATGACATGGCACGTTTAGAAAGTTTTGAGAAGCTCGTATCCCTTTCAAAAAGGCGGGGATTCATTTTTCAATCGAGTGAAATATATGGCGGGATCAATGCCTGCTATGACTATGGTCCTTTGGGTGTTGAACTAAAGCGTAATGTCAAGCAGACCTGGTGGAATGCCATGACGCGTGAACATGATAATATAGTTGGTCTGGACGCTGCCATTTTAATGCATCCCAAGGTCTGGGAAGCCAGTGGCCATGTTGGTGGTTTTACAGATCCACTTGTTGATTGCAAGAAGTGCAAAACCCGCTTTCGGGAGGATAATCTTCCCGAGGACAACATGCAGTCCAAAACCTGTCCCGAGTGCGGAGGAGAATTGACTGAATCCAGACAATTCAATCTCATGTTCAAAACACAGATGGGTGCTGTCGAAGAATCTGCTTCTACCATTTATCTGCGCCCTGAAACAGCCCAGGGTATTTTTGTAAATTTCCCCAATGTCGTTGACACATCCAGACAACAGATTCCCTTCGGTATTGCACAGATCGGTAAGGCCTTTCGTAACGAGATCACACCTGGGAATTTTATTTTCAGGACCCGCGAATTTGAACAAATGGAGATGCAATTTTTTGTGAAACCTGAAGAGGCTGACGAATGGTTCGAAACCTGGAAGGAACGCCGAAAAGCATTCTATGATACTATAGGTATCGATCCTGCGAACTTGCGTTTTCATGAACATGGTCCTGATGAACTCGCCCATTATGCCCGAGCTGCTTTTGATGTGGAGTATAAATTTCCAATTGGCTGGAGTGAGCTGGAAGGAATTCACAACCGGTCAGATTTCGATTTGAAGCAGCACGCTGAATATTCCGGGAAGAACATGAGTTACAGGGATCCCCAGACGAATCAGGTCTACACACCCTTTATTATTGAAACCTCAGCAGGATGTGATCGTACGACACTGGCTGTGATGTGTGAAGCCTATGAGGAAGAAACGCTGGAGGATGGATCCGTTAGAACGGTCATGCATTTTCATCCTCGTCTCGCGCCTATCAAAGTTGCAATTTTGCCCTTGGTTAAAAAAGGCGGTCTCAAGGAGCTGGCGACAGATTTGAAGGATCAGCTCAAACGTCATTTTAATGTTTTCTACGATGAAAAAGGGGCTATTGGGCGCCGCTATCGCCGCATGGATGAAGCCGGAACACCTTATTGCGTCACGGTAGACTTTGATACACTTGAAGATAAGGCTGTCACCGTGCGAGATAGAGACTCCATGGACCAAATCCGCGTGCCCATCGATAAACTGCAATCCTGGCTGGCAGCGCGAATATTGATCAACTAAAATTCAGTATTTATTTCTGATAGATAAACGGGATTTACAGACAAACCGGCTGTGTATTCATCCACAGCCGGTTTTAGCTGATTTTAACATTTGTAAAAAAATAACACAATCTATTTTTCGCTACTTGCCGTCCCTTCAAAGCTATTTATATTGCTTGACGTGATTAGGCGAGCATCAAAGCAACCATTCTTTATTAAACAGCACTCCTCTGATCCACTTCCAATTGATTCAATTTATGCACCTCCAGGTGCATTTTTCTTATTATATCCCCAGAGAGTAGGTGTGAATGAATAACACGTTAAAAATTTTGATTGATCTACAGGAGATCGATCGTCAACTCTTCGAAATTGAAGAGAAAAAGGGTAGCCTCCCCGAGCAAGTAGAAAAATTGGAGTTGCAAGCCGAAGATGTCAAATCTGAGCTTGAAACCACACGCTTGAAGCTTGAAGAGAATCAGAAAGAATTGGTCAGCATCAAGGGTAGCCTCATGGATGCTGAGGAAAAAGTGAAAAAATATCAGGATCAGCTTTATCTGGTAAACACAAATCGCGAATATGATGCTTTGACAAATGAAATTGAGACTGTAAAGGCTGAAATGGCCGGTGGTGAAAATCGACAATCATTGCTTGAGGCTGAGATTGAGAAGCTGGAAGAAATTATAACAACTTCTGAGGAACAAAGTACTGAATTTGTAGCTCAGCTGGATGCTAACCGCGATGAACTCAAGGAAAAGTCTGACCTTACTGATGCTCGGCAGGAGGAACTCGAGGCTCAAAGAGTCGAGTTGATCAAGGGTATCGGGCAACGCTACTTGAGAAAGTATGATAGAATTTTAAAAGCTCGAAAGCGTGCAGTTGTTCCTATCGAACGGGGATCTTGCACAGGATGCCACAAACAGCTAAACCCACAGACCATTTATGAAATTCAGCAAATGGATGCATTTATTGAATGTGAAAATTGTGGTAGGATCTTAGTGTCGCTTCCAGACGAACATCAATAAACTGAACTAAACAAATTCTTTAAAAAATGATCCGGCTATCCGGATCATTTTTCTTTTTATAGCATATCAAGGGCTTAGTTTTCATTGCTTTTTTTAAATGGGTGGATCGGGCAGTCACCTGGCATTTGCCGGGAGGAAAGTCCGGACTCCGCAGGACAGGTTGCCCATGTTTGGAGCATGGGACTCTACTTTTGTAGAGATGGAAAGTGCCGCAGAAAAGATACCGCCTATCTACGCTATTTTCTGATAACTCAGAAAATAGACTACGATAGGCAAGCCAAAATATAAAATGGCTTGCCCCTCGTAGCTTTAGCGTAGATGGGTAAGGGTGAAATCGTGAGGTAAGAGCTTACGCGTGAGTCAGGTAACTGATTCAGAGGGTAAACCCCGGCTGGAGCAATTTCAAGCAGAAGAGCATGGTTGTCCGTCATCCATCTTTGATGGAACTCTTCGGGTAGAAAGCTAGTATCTCCATGCAAATGGAGATCCAGATCAATGGCTGCCTCATCCTCCTTGAGAGGGTAAGACAGAATCCGGCTTATAGATCCACCCATTTATTTTCATTTCAATGATTCCCATTGATTAACAGCAAGATGTTATCTGGTATGAACCTGGACGTTTTTACCGTGAATTAATCCAAGATGGAGTTTATACTATAGACCGACCTATTATGGAAAAAATCTGGATCATCCAAGACAGTCCCCAGCGGGAAATAGAAAATCTGGCAAACGCGCTGGGTGTAACACCCATTGTAGCTGGAATGCTGTGGAGAAGAGAACTACACACCATGGATGAAGCTCGTGATTTCTTTAATCCATCCACCTCTCAATTGCATGATCCTTTTCTCATGATGAACATGGAGATCGCCGTAAAGGAGATATCCGAGTGTATTGATGAACATGCACCCATACTGGTCTATGGTGATTATGATGTGGATGGCACAACAGCTGCCTCCCTGTTGCACCTCTTTTTGCAGTCCATTGGTGCAAAATCAGAATTTTATATTCCAGATAGAAATACAGAAGGATACGGTGTTTCCCATAAGGGAATTGACTATGCCGTGGATATTGGCGCGAGGCTCATTATTACCTGTGATTGCGGTATTACGGCTGTTGAACAGGTAGAATATGCTAAAAAGTTGGGTGTGAACATGATGATCACTGATCACCACATTCCAGACGAAGTCATTCCAGCCGCGCTGGCTATTTTGAATCCCAAACAGGATAACTGCCCCTATCCCAATAAAAATTTATGTGGTGCCGGTGTTGCCTTCAAGCTGACCCAGGCGCTAGCAAAAAGCAGGAGTCTGCCCGATCAGCAATCACTGCAATTCCTGGATCTGGCAGCCATAGGGACAGCTGCTGATATTGTCAAAGTAACTGGCGAAAATCGAATCATCGTTGGAGAAGGTCTCAAATTGATCAGCCAGGGACAACGCCCGGGTATTCGGGCTTTAAAAAAGGTAGCCGGGATTACGCGGGATGAGGTGACTGTCTCAGATGTTCTTTTTGGGCTGGGACCTCGTATCAACGCAGTGGGTCGCCTGGGTGAAGCAATGCGGGCGGTCCGACTGATGACATCAACCACAGAGGCGGAAGCAAAGCAACTATCCACCGTACTTAATTCTGAGAATGAAGCCAGAAAGACAGTTGAGGGAAAAATCTTTGATGAAGCGGTTCGTCTTTCCAATATGAAGTATGATCCTCGGGAAAAAAGGTCCCTTGTGCTTTACCAGGAAGGATGGCACCACGGTGTTATTGGTATCGTAGCTTCAAAACTCAAGGAACGCTACTTTGTACCCACGGTGATTATTGCAGTAAACGATGGTGTCGGGAAGGCTTCCGCCAGGAGCATTGTGGGCTTTGATCTTCATGCTGCTTTCTCAAAATGTGCTGATCTTTTACTGAGCTTTGGTGGCCATACGATGGCCGCAGGTATGTCAATTGATCCAGCAAATCTGGAAGCCTTTGAAAAGCGATTTCAGGAAGTTGCCATGGAGCAGGTTACTGAAGAGATGATGCGACCAAGATTAAAAATTGAGTCGGTGATTGAATTCTCTGATATTAATTCCCAGCTGATGGAAACACTTCGGCGTTTGGCGCCTTATGGTCCTGGAAATATGCGACCCCTCTTCGCGAGCCAGAAGCTGGAGGTGATAGGCTATCCAAGACCAAAAATCGTTGGTAAGAATCATCTTAAGTTTAAAGTTCGCCAGGGGCGAACCGTTCTCGATGCCATTGGATTTGGCATGGCTGAATCTCTGGAATTATTGTATTCAGGAAATGACCTGGAAATGGCTTATGTGCTGGCTGAAAACGAATGGCAAGGTCGCAAGACAATTCAATTAGAATTAAAAGATATTCGATTAATGGATTAGGAGTTCAGAATGCGAAAAGCTTATATCGATGCCATTGGAATGTATGTCCCTCCAAATATTGTCACCAATGGAGATATGGAGAAACTCATGGATACTTCCGATGAATGGATTCGGGAGAGAAGTGGGATTCAGGAGAGACATCATGTCGATGGTGAATGTACTACGGATCTGGCACTCAAAGCTTCTGAGGAGGCTCTTGAAAAAGCAGGTATGAAACCTGAGGATATAGAACATATCATCTTCTCAACCATGGCCAGTGATTATTTCGCACCCGGTGGGGGACCCATGATGACACGCAGACTGGGAATTCCTGGCACACCAGCCCTGGATATTCGAATGGCCTGTTCCGGCTTTCTCTATGGTCTTTCAGTATCAAAGGCATTTATTGAATCTGGTGCCTACAATAATGTCCTGTTGATTACCTCAGAAGTTCAATCTGTGGCGCTTGACTTTTCTACGGCTGGCAGGGACACGGCAGTCCTCTTTGGGGATGGTGCTGCAGCCACCGTGATCAAGCCCACTGAGGAGGACAGGGGCATCATGGCAGTGAAAACACATTCTGATGGTAGATATGCGGAAGATCTCATGCTGCGTACCCCCTCCACCCTGGATAATCCCTTTTTGACACATGAGCTACTTGATAAGGGATATGGAACCGTAAAAATGAATGGTCGTACGGTCTTTAAGCACGCTATTACAAAATTTCCTCAAGTGATAGCCGAGGCGCTTGAAGCCGCAGGTGTTGATAAATCTGAAATAAAGCTCGTTGTTCCACATCAGGCAAATCTGCGAATCACTGAAGCAGTGGCCAAGCGTCTGGATTTGGAAATGCACGAAGTCGTTTATTCCAATATTCACAAGTATGGAAATACAACATCTGCCTCCATACCTATCGCTCTTTATGAAGCCATGCAAGAAGGGAAGCTTAATCGGGGTGATACCATTGTAGTGGCATCGTTTGGAGCTGGTTTCACCTGGGGTGCATCGGTTATCAAGTGGTAAATGATCCATATCAACCAATTTTAAAGGGGATGGTGTGAAACAATATTTTCAAGATGAGCACTATATGCTCCAGGACATGGTACGCGATTTTGCTGCCAATGAGGTTGCCCCCATTGCAGAAACCCTTGACAGGGAAGAACGATTCCCCAGTGAACTGATACCAAAATTGGCTGAATTAGGGCTCCTGGGGATCCCCTTCCCAGAAAAGTATGGGGGCGCAGGAATGGATACCCTGGCCTACACCCTGGTGATAGAGGAATTGGCCAAGGTGGATTCATCGGTTGCCATAACTGTTGCCGCTCATATCTCACTGGGTACCAACCCTATTTATATCTTTGGAACTGAAGCCCAAAAAGATGCCCATCTTTCCAATTTGATATCCGGTAAATATCTGGCCTGTTTTGGTCTAACTGAGCCCGAAGCTGGATCAGATGCAGGTGGTACTAAAACGACTGCAGTGAATGATGGGGATGAGTGGATCATCAATGGTTCTAAGAATTTTATTACCAATGCAGCTTATTCAGGTGTCTGCAACTTAACAGCTGTGACAAATCCTGATGCGAAGCGGCCTGATGGTATTTCAGTCTTCATGGTGAATCCCAAAACACCAGGTTTCATCATTGGTCCACCTGAGAAAAAGATGGGTTGGCATGCTTCAGATACGCGCGCACTTACCTTTGAAAATATGCGCGTTCCTGCTGACGCTTTGCTGGGTGAGCTAAATGTCGGATTCAGCCAGATGATGAAGGCTTTGGTCGGGGGCAGGATAAGCGTGGCAGCCCTGTCACTTGGCCTGGCGGAAGGTGCTTTGCAGGCAGCTATGAAATATGCCAACGAGCGGGAAGCATTTGGGAAAAAGATCCATCGCTTTCAGGGGGTTGGGATGCAACTTGCAGATATTGCCACTGAAATCGAAGCTGCCAGGCATCTGGTGTATCATGCCAGTTATCTAAAGGATCAAGGGGGAAATGTAGTAAAAGAAGCCGCAATGGCTAAATTAAAGGCTTCTGAAACTGCAGTACGAGCAACCAATATGGCTGTTCAAGTTCACGGAGGTTACGGATATATAAAAGAATTTCAGGTTGAACGATTTTTTCGTGATGCCAAAGTTCTCACCATTGGTGAGGGAACTTCTGAGGTTCAGAAACTTGTGATTTTGAAGCAGATCATGAAAGGGTTATAATTACTCTATGTTGCCACAATCCAAAAAGGTCGTCAACGACGAAAAAAAATATCAACTCTGGTTAAGAATTAGCCAGATCAGCCTCATTGCCTTGCTTCTCGTCGTGACAGCGCTCTTTTTTCCTAAGGGTAAGATATTTCAGTTTGACTATGATGTGGATCAGATCACCACTGAGACCATTATCGCACCATTTGATTACGACATTTTAAAAACAGATGAGGCTCTTGAAAAAGATCGCAATGAGCGTGCGAGCGCCATTCAACCGGTCTTTATCTGGGATAACACCACGCGTGATCAGGTCAAAACGGCTATAGATAATATTCGTAAGCAGCTGGCTTTGTGGTATCAGGCAGAAAAAGATCTTTCCATCAGAAGAGACGCCTGGAGCAGTCTTACCGACAGTGTTGCTACGGATTCTCTTGGCGCTGAACTGCAGGAAGATTCTCTGAAGGTCCTGAATATTCGCCTGGGACTCCAAAATCTTGGTCTAAAAAATCTTGGTACCCCGCGCTGGAGCTTTTTTCTGGAGAAAGGACCCTCTACGCGGCAATTGGCAAATTCAGTAAAGCAGGCACTCCTGCCCCAGTATATGCTGGGAATAATTGGCGATCTCCCTGAAGAAGTTGATGTAGCCAGGATCACCATGATCATGCGGGGCAAGGAATCCAGTAGAAACCCTCTTGATTTCAGAAATTTGGAGCAGTCCTGGGAAGGTGTTCAGAAAGTACTTACTTCTTCCTACTTCGAACGGGACCCTCGATTGCAGCAACTCGCCGAAGATATCGCCAGAGCAGTTATGATCCCGAACCTGAACTATTCTGCAGATCTGACTGAAAATCGTATTGCAGAGGCTCGTAATCTTGTACCCATCAGTGTTGGAAAAGTCTTTAAAAACGAGCGTATCGTAGATGCCAACACGAGAGTTACACCCCAGATAAAACAAAAACTGAATTCCCTTGAGAGAGAATATATACGCAGAGGTTATGGCGAATCCACTGCAAACAAGCTGACAACTTTTCTGGGTAAGATCATGCTATCGGCATTTTTACTCTTTTTCTTTTTCGCATATCTTCAAACCTATCGTAGTCAGATCTACAATGATATCAAACTTATAGCCCTTGTTGGTGTTATTTTTATCATGCAACTGGCCCTGGCTCACATGATCGTTTATCGTTTGGGGTGGTCCGAGTTCTTTGTGCCCATGAGCATAGCTGCCATGATATTTACAGTCGTGTTTGATGGCCGGATAGCATTTATCATCATGGTCACGCTGACCCTGCTTACTGGGATAATCCTGAGCAACAATATTCCATTTATTGTTGCCAATCTTTTTGTTTCATCTCTGGCGATCTATACGGTTCGCCGATTACGATCAAGATCACAAATCTTATGGAGTATTCTGGCAGTTACTTCAGGTTATGTGGCGGTGATCGCTGTTTTTGAGATGATTAAATTCAGCTCCTGGGAATCGGTGATGGAACATATGATCTTTGCCACAGCCAATGGCATTCTATCGCCTCTGCTCTCTTATGGCTTGCTAGTCCTGATCGAGCGTGTATTTAAAATTACAACAAACTTGACCTTGCTCGAACTTCTTGATTTTAACAATACACTTTTAAGTAAACTGGCAATGCGCGCACCTGGAACTTTTAAACATAGTATTGATGTGGGTAATCTCGCCGTGGCGGCTGCTGAAGCGGTTGGGGCCAATTCTTTGCTTGCTCGTGTTGGGGCCTATTATCACGATATCGGTAAAGCTGAAAAACCTGAATACTTTATTGAAAATCAGATGCGGGGAACCAACAAGCATGAAAAACTATCTCCACGCTTAAGTGCTACAGTTATTGTCGCTCACGTAAAAGATGGTATAAAACTCGCTGATGAGAATCGGTTGCCTTCAATTGTTGCTGATTTCATTCCCATGCATCACGGCAAAACACGAGTGGAATACTTTTATCAGCAAGCGCTTGAACGCGCCAAGGATAGTGACTCTGAAATTAATGAAGCAGATTTCAGGTACCCCGGTCCACGACCAAATACCAAGGAAACTGGTATCCTCATGATCGCAGAGGCTATCGAAGCTGCAACGAGAAGCTTAAAGAGTCCAAACCCTCAACGTATTGAATCCCTCATGGACACCATCATTGAAAGCAGAATAAAAAGTGGAGAATTAATTAACTGTCCGCTCACATTTAAAGATCTTGAAGTGATCAAGAGTGCCATGATGCCTGTTCTCACAGGTAGCATGCATGAGCGAATTGAATATCCCGGTCAACGGAAAAAATTGCACATCATGGATGATGAAGACTGATCAATCCAAAATCATTTCAACTGTAAATATTTTAGTTCGCTTCCATGAACATTGACATCATCGATCCACCTGGGGGTATCAGCACTTCACGTTTTGAGACCTGCATCGAATCAGTATTCAAAGGTGAAAAAAAGACAGCAGAATACGTGAATGTGATTTTCGTAGGGCAGGATGATCTTCGTCTCATGAAAAAAGAATATTTTGAACTTGACGTGTTTACTGACGTCATTGCATTTAACCTGAATGAGCCCGATGAGAGCATTGAAGGAGAGCTTTATCTTTCTTTCAAGCAAATTAAAGATAACGCCAATCTATATAAAACTGCTGAATTAGATGAAGTTATGAGAGTCCTTATTCACGGATGTTTACACTTGTGTGGCTATGAGGACGATACGGTGATCCAAAAGGATCAAATGACACAATTGGAGAATAAATACATCAAACAAATGAAGGCATTAAGGCAATAATGGATAGCTCCGCAATCTTTGAAACTGTGGTCCTCTGGCAAATTGCAGGGTTTGTGTTATTGCTGGGGATGTCTGCTTTTTTTTCAGGTTCGGAAACTGCACTTTTCAATTTAAAACGGAACGATCTTGAGAAATTGCGTCATGATCTGGCGCCATCCTCACGGCTAATTGTCAAATTGTTGACAACTCCCAAAAAACTGCTCATTACAATATTAACAGGAAATACTATAGTAAATGTTGCCCTGGCAGGGATGGCAGCTCTCATCACGGCACAGATCGCCCATAACAGCGGGGTGAATCAGGTTCTTGCGCTGGTAATTGAAACAGTGGTACTCACAATCGTGTTGGTCATTGTGGGTGAGATCACGCCAAAAGTATTAGCCATGAGGCACTCTCTGGGTTTTGCATCCAGAATTGTTGGTACGCTTTCCATGATCCTTAGGCTTTTCTCTCCCATTGCACAGGTTGTGTATAACCTGGTTGAAAAGATGGTTACGTTTACTGGAATTCAACCTGAAGAAAATTTTACATCTGATGAAGAGATTAGAGAATTAGTAGAGTTAGGTCAAGATCAGGGTGTCATTGGGGAAGAAGAAAAGGAAATGATTCATTCAATCATTGAATTTGGTGACACTCAAGCAAAAGAAATAATGATTCCCAGGCCAGATGTTTTAATGTTTCACACGCAAATGAGCAAAGATGAAGTTTTAACGCTCATACGAGGAAGTGGGTTTTCCAAATTTCCGCTCTATCGGGATCAAATCGATCAGATCAAAGGCATTGTCTTCATAAAAGATATTCTCCCCTATCTGCATAGCAGCTCTCAGCGTATCAATCTTGAAAGACTAGCTCGTCCTGCCCTTTTCGTTCCTGAGCATCAACATGTGGATCAACTATTAAGAGATATGCAAAAAGAAAAACAAAAACTGGCTATTGTTGTGGACGAATATGGTGGGTTCTCTGGAATGGTGACCGTTGAAGATATTATTGAAGAAGTTCTGGGTGATCTTAAAGATGAGATTGATGAAACAGGTGAAGAGTCAGAGATTTTGGAAATAGAAAAACACGTATATATCATTGAAGCATCTACCCATCTTGATGATGTGGCCCAAGTTTTAGGCATAGATTTCCTGGAGGAACGCGAGTATGACTCCATTGGAGGTTTAATATACTTTCAACTCGGAACAATTCCTGAACCTGGTGATACCGTAGAATTCGGAGATTTTATTTTCGAAGTTTTATCTGTTGACAAAAATCGTATTGAAAAAGTTAAAGCAACCAAAAATGGAAAACCATAAATGGGTGTGAAGGTCAAAACATCTCCTGAGCAGGAATTACGTCGCCTGATAGATATCGTTTTAAAACTTCGCAGCCCGGAAGGATGTCCCTGGGACCTTGAACAAACTCCGGAGAGTATGATACCATACCTTCTTGAGGAAGCTTATGAGGTCGTTGAAAGTATCGAAGATGGTAAGCAGGAGGATATACTCGCTGAGCTGGGTGATTTGCTGTTGCATATTGTTATGCAGGCCCAGATGGCCGAAGAACAAGACAAGTTTGAACTTCGGGATGCAATATATTCTATAAATGAAAAACTCATACGCAGACATCCCCATGTCTTTGGTGATGACAATCGGAAATCAAAGAGAATGGAAGACGCAAAAGAGAATTGGGAAAAGACAAAAAAGAGTGAGGGGCGGAAGAGTTGGATCGACGGCGTTCCAAAAAACTTGCCCGGTTTAATCCGGGCGCAACGTATTCAGGAAAAAGCATCTACCGTTGGTTTTGATTGGGATGATGTTCAACCTGCTCTGGCTAAATCCCATGAAGAAATAGATGAACTAGTGGAAGTTTGGCTGGAGGGAAACCAGGATCGTTCCAGGGAAGAGTTTGGTGATGTGCTGTTCAGTCTTGTGAATATAGGAAGATTGATGAACCTTGATAGTGAGACTTCCATGCGACAGGCTATTGATAAGTTTGATGCAAGATTTCGAGCCCTGGAGAAAGTTTTCGAAGATGAGAAAAGGGATATCGAAGCAGCCTCGCTTGAGGAGATGGATGAGGTCTGGGATCGAATCAAGCATAAAGTGAATTTTAGAAAATAAAAGAAACTTCACCTACTTATAACTTCAAAAAATATTCAATCAATTCCATAATACGCTATCATTAAACTCCAATATAGAGGAGTAAGTATTTCCTTGATAATAGGAAACTAAAACTTTAGCTTTCAGAAAATTTTTAAATCATTCAATTCAGGAGGTTTTTTAAATGGCAGAGCGACCAGCAGTTGGTAAGCAGGGGAAGCGTTATTCAGCTGAGGAAAAAGCAGAGATATTTGCTTTTATTAAAGACTATGATGCTACGCATAAACGCGGGGGCATGAAAGCCGCCAGCGATAAATATGGTGTCTCAGTCGTCACCCTGAGTAATTGGAAGAAAAGTTCCAAGGGTCCTAAAAAGCGTAAGTCTAAAAGTAAGAAGGTAACCGCAAAGAGAAGTGTTGCATCTTCAAGGGCGACTGTTGCAGAAAGCCCAGAGGCGATCCTCAGTCGCTTGCAGGCGATCCGCGCTGAAATTAATTCTCTTGAAAAAGAATATAACGGACTTAAGAAAAAATTATAACGTGAATTAAGTAAAGACGATTAGGTTTTAATTTTGAAAGAGGTGAGATTTCTCACCTCTTTTTTATAGGTGTGCCGTGCATGGTTAATAACTCGGTGGTGCAAGTCCACTGTGGAGGAAT
>CAZVSF010000007.1:0-28257 GCA_964630195.1 uncultured Lentisphaeria bacterium | reverse complement strand
AAGCGGCACGCGAGCTGGGTTCAGAACGTCGTGAGACAGTTCGGTCCCTATCCGCCGTGGGCGCAGGAGATTTGAGAGAACTTATTCCTAGTACGAGAGGACCGGAATGAGGGATCCTCTGGTGCACCAGTTGTCGTGTCAACGGCATCGCTGGGTAGCTATGATCCTAAGAGATAAGCGCTGAAAGCATCTAAGCGCGAAACTCGACTCAAGATAAGATCTCCCTTCCGGTTTATCCGGACTGAAGGAAACTTAAAGACTATGAGTTTGATAGGTCACAGGTGTAAGCATGGTAACATGTTCAGCCGAGTGATACTAATTTTCCGTGAGGCTTGATCAATATTATTCTAACTCTAGTTCGCATGAAAGCGATCTACTCAACTTTTTCCCATACTGTCATTGCGGTTGAATTCAGCAGTGAATTCAACCATAGATTTTTGATTTTTCGACGACTTTAGCACAGGGGCAACACCCGATCCCATTCCGACCTCGGAAGTTAAGGCCTGTAGCGCCGATGATAGTGCATTCTTTGAGTGTGTGAAAGTAGGACGTTGTCGAGAAACCTTGAAGAGCCCCAACCTTGGGGCTCTTTTATTTTGGCTAAACTCCATGAAAAATGAATAGAAAATGCCTGAAATAATAAGAGTTCAGGATGAAGTGGACCTGTATCTCAAATGATTCCAAAAATTGCCTAAATACATCCCATTTTACTTGATAAATGTCTCAATTATTTAAATGGATAACATTGAGAAATGAGTATGCATATGTTGTTTATACCTTTGTCATGGACTAAATTCGCGCTAAATAGAAGATGACATGGCGCACGCAGAGTTGATCTGCGTGTCTTATATTCTTCTGTGCAGGAGGAAACAATGAAGAAGATATTATATCTAACACTCGCTCTATTATTGACTGGATTCAGTCACGGACAAAATATTGTAGTCACCGCTCAACCTGATCTGGCCGAGTGGGATATTATATATTTAACTGATTTTGATTTTGAGAATGGGCAAAATAATCCCCTTATCTTTGGGTATAGAATTTCAGTGGATGACGAATCGTATCCAGTAGAAGATGTAACAGTTGCATTTGCTATGACGGCAAATGTTCCTTCGCTTGGATTGAATAATGAACTTCTCTTTAATGCCCAGGTTTCAATGACTTTGCAAGCTCCAATCTATATTACAAACAGGGATTTAGACCGAAATATTGAAAGTAGTGGTGTCAATGATGAGGCTGGAAATCAGATTACCTTTGATCATTTTACATTGGATATGATCGATACCGAAGAGGCAGATAATTTAATAAATACAATCATGACCCTCGGCGCGATGCCCTCAGGAAATTATTCATTCTCCCTTATGGTTAGTGCACCCGGGTATAGTTTTTCCCCGGAAGGTTTCGAGCCAAATAAGCAGATCTCAATTGTTACACCAGCCAATATTGACCTGATCTTTCCCCCTCAATGGCACGAATTTATCGGTGACACGAACCCGGTGTTTGAGTGGACCTCATCAGGCTGTGATGACTATTATATCCGGATCTCAGAATACAACCCGATATTGCATAGTTCACCCGAGGATGCGCTGCAAAGTGATGCAGTATACCCCTATCCCGATGATGGCACCTTTAAAAGTGTAGGCTCAGACAGTCAACTAAACTATTCAAATGCTACTGGAAAAAGACAACTCGAAGTTGGAAAGACCTATGCCTGGCAAGTCAAAAAGGTGTGCTCAACCACTGGTAATGATCAAGAATTTTATAGCGAGATCTATGGATTCACCATTTCGGAAGCAGGTCAAACACTTACACCATGCCAACAGCAATTAAAAAATGTACTGGGTGATAGTCAGTTCAATGTCCTTTTTGGCACCAATGGTCCCCTGGAGGGTTATGGAGAATGTGCAGAGTTTACACTGGATAATGAACCTCTGAATTCCACAGATTTTGGCGCATTGCTGGTACAATTATTGAGTGGTGCATATGAAATAGAAAGCATTACGACACAATAGGGGTCTAAAATGAAGTATATCTCAAGAATATCTATATTAAGTATCCTTCTTAGCCTCGTGTCGGTTGAAGCAATGGCACAGGAACCAATTGGGGTAATAGCAAAATCAAGCGGTACGACCTTTCACAAAAAATTCAATGCAGATAGCTACTCTCCAAATGCAGTCATGGGCACTCAACTTAAAAATCACGACTGGATAAAAACTTCAGAGGATGGCTTTGTTGCGATTTTCTTTCTCGATGACAAAAGTCAGCTCAAGGTCAAGGGAAATTCGGAAATGGAAATTCTTGCAGCTGTTGAGCGCGGCAAAATTTCCAAGACCATTTCACTGGACTATGGGACCGTCAAAGCCTCAGTAAGTAAACAGAAGGGTGAGTTTCGTATTGCCACACCAACCTCGGTGGCTTCAGTCAAAGGTACTGAATGGTGGGTGGAGAGCGATGAGAATGGCGATGTGTTCATCGTCATGTCCGGTGTTGTTGAAGTTGAGAATCTCATCAGTGGCACTGTACAAAATGTAGGACAGGATGAAACGGCGACATCAAATCCTGATGGCTCGGTAGGTGTTGAACAAACCAACACTGATGATATTCCCGAAGATCCAGAGGATGGCGATGAAGACGGCGACACGGGTAGCTCTATCCACGAACTTCGCATCAAAATGGTCAATCAAGAGACCAACTCAGAAAAATTTATAATCATCGAATACGCTGAATAACAGAGCCCAGACGGATACTTATAGTATGAAGCGACTACTCGCAATATTGCTGGTGGGTATTGGAATAAACGGTTTTGCCTTTCAGTCCGATGGTGAACTCATTCATATTGCTCCGAAAGAAGCAGTCGAAGGCAGCAGTCTCACACTGGAAGCCATCTATACAGGTGATCTTGATGATATCCTCTCTGCAAAGATTCTGTATAGACTGGCGGGACAAGTTGGATATCTGGAAGCCCAAATGAGTATAGGAGAGGTCAATCTATCCGGCGACCTGCCTGGCGAAATTATTGGCGCTCCAGGTATAGAATATGTTCTTGTCGTCACGCTGAAGGATGGCGGTCTGGTTGCCTACCCTGTAAGTAGTGATCCACTATCGGAACCTCAGTATGTGGCTGTCTCAGAACCTGGTTTGGCAGATCAAACTTCAGAAGTTGGTGAAAATTTTGGTCAATTGATCATCCTCACCCCAGATGCTGGCACGATCATGCCCTTTGGTGAACCCATGATCGTAGCCGCTTCGCTGTTTAATCTGGACAATGTGGATATTAATTCGGTTCGAGTAACTTTTGACAACGCCGATGTCACGGCATATTCCCTGATCACCACAGATCTTATTACATACAAACCTGAATCTCTCAGCCCTGGTAAACACTCGATCTTTATTGAAGTATCAAATATATATGGGGTAAGATTATCCTCTACATCTTGGAGCTTCCAAGTCCAGAGTCAGGCTCAGCAGATATTCGATGTGAGTATCAATGGCAATTTGAATCTAAGCCACAGGTCGGATTTGATTAATATTAGTCTGGCAAATATTGATTCGGTCATTGACGGAGATACCGTCTCAGTACCTGCATATACCCCAACTTCACAATCAGTACAAAGAATGGATTTTTCCACGAATCTCAATTTTGATTGGGCTAAAATAAAGCTATTCGCAAATATAACTTCAAGAGAGGATCCTTCACTACAACCACAGAATCGCATGGGCATCAAAGTGAGAACCTCCTGGCTCAAATATGCTTACGGAGATGACACCCCCATGATGAATCGCCTAGCTTTATGGGGTAAGCGTGTAAGAGGCCACAATTTAGATGCTCGCTTTAAATGGATGAATTTGCATATCGTTGCCGGTCAAACCGCCCGAGCTGTCCTGGGGAGCGCTTCCTTTGATACGACAGGATCAGAGTGGAAACGGAAAGGCTACAGCTTTGAAAGAGGCATCTTTGCGATTCGACCCAGCTTTGGCTCAGGTAAACATTTTCAATTTGGTATGTTTTATGTGCATCTGCGAGATAGTATTAATACTGTTCCACTACAACCTGATGGCTGGGATGCAGCTACTTTTTCTGAAGAAGTGATTGGAGAATTGGGAACGACAGTTATCGGTTTTGGTGACGACTCATATACCCTTGACGGTGAAACCCGTGACATTCAATACTTCCTGAACGGTCGCAATCCTGAGGATAATATTGTTGTCGGATCTGATATGAAGCTGGCTTTTGATGATCATCGTTTTGTGCTGGAGGGAAGTGCAGCCTTCTCTCTATACAACAGGAATATCCTGGATGGCCCCTTAACGCGTGCTGATTTGGATACCTATGGATTGTTGTCCGATTCCACTGCAGACGATACCATAGGGACTGGAACGATTGATTTACCTCTGGCAACGCTTGATGATGCAATCTCAGGATTGGGTATGAATTTCTTGCTTTCCGATGGCAAATTTGATCCTGAAAATTTAGCTGACTATTTTATTCTGAATGAAAATTTGACACTGCCCATTGACATTGACAATTTTACCAATGGAAATATTCTAAAAGGTCTCACGACCCTGGCGCTTCATTGGGGGGGTAAGTTCAATTATTATGGCCATTTTGTGCATATCGACTATCACCATGTTGGTCCTGGTTATAAAGCGATCGGAAGTCCCGTATTGCGACTGGATGGTAAAGGTTGGGCTGGCTGGAAAATTTCTGATAAGATTCGTATGTTGAATAATATGTTATACTTAAATCTGGGATTTGAGCAATATAAGAATAATACCATCTCTCAGGATCCTCAATCAGATCCACGTCTTGTACAAAATGCTTATTCGGGTGGCATCACGCTCAATCCTGGCAAAGGGTTGCCGACCATCACAACAAACATGAAGTTCTTCACACGTGATAACAATATAGATGATACCACACATACCTATCAAACGGTCGGCGATAGCACCCTGCTCCTCATTCTGGATGACAGGGAGCTCAATGAATCGCTTAGTTCAAACGTCAATATTACCTACCTGATAAAAACAGGTCCAATTGCCAACACAGTGTCTTTAAACATAATGCGCTCAAATATGGACGATGCTGTCATTGATAGAGAAGGCTTGCTACGGAACTCAAACCTCTTTGGATTGAATCTTCGCTCTGAATGGATGGTTCCTTTGACAACAACCATTTCCGTAAGGAGCAATAGTAACCAACTCCTTACAGATGCCAACCCAAACTATCAAACCAATACATTTAATACCTATCGCCTGGGTGCTGGTTATCGATTGTTTGGGGGCAGCCTGGTACTACGCAGCAGTTTGCAGTACATTACATTCGAATCAAAAAAATATGTTGAGGAACTTTTAGTTTCATCTCTAAAGTCGCAAACGAATTTGCAAGCCAATGCCCAATACACCTTTAAACCAATTTCAATTAAAAGCTCCAACGTCAAATCACGAATTATTGGAAGCTTTGAACAGCGTAAGTATGCCAGTGATTATACGGACTATACCGACAATACTGTATCTGCCCGACTCGAAATGACGTTTTAGTAAAACTGAAATAACAAAAAATCGGGGATGATCATGCTGAAAAAACACGGCATCGGAATTCTATTTACACTGATAGCAATAGTACTTGCAATTATTGTACAGGTCCTGGGTCTCCTTGATCTGGGCAATTTTAAAATGCTTGATTTCAGCTTTCAGCTCAGGGGACCCCTATCTTCCTGGGCAGCTCACCAGGATTATCCAAATGATAGCCTGGATGTGGTTCTCATTGATGTTGATGATGAATCATACCGCTTATTATCCGATATAGGATGGCCATATCCCCGCGGGGAAATCTGGGATGCAACCATTGTTAACCTGGCCAATGCCGGTGCAAAAGTAATCGTATTTGATATCCAGTTCGATTCTCGTGATGCACACACTGCCAATGTTCTGGCAGTGTTTAACGGAGAGCTCCCTGAAGGACGTACAGACGGTGATGCTGAGATAGCCAGGGCTATTGAGTATGCCCGCAGCAAAGGCACTGAAGTGGTAATGGCTTCCACCATCAAAACCGAGTTGTCCAGCGTCCCACCCCAGATGCTGGTCATTCCCAACGACATCATCATGCAAGCTCATCCAGATCATGGGCTGGTGGATATCGAAGAGGACAAAGACCATTTTACCCGTCGCTATCCTGTCTTTGGGGCAATGAATCACGCTCCTGATCAATGGTATCTCTCACTGGCGATGAAGGCAGTGAAACACTATCTTGATATTCCCAATGACCCGGGATTAACATATGACTACGATTTAGGCCAATTCACATATGGTCCCCTGACAATCCCAACTTATGGTTCTGATCATCCCGGATTTCTGACCAATATTTATGGTCCCGCATCTCATGCCAGAATTGGTGAATCAGAACCCTGGCAAACCTTTAAGCGATTTCCCCTGGTCTGGATCATTGATACCGAAGACTATGATCTACCTGTCAGTGATGAAGATACGGACTGGATGTCAAATTTTGACCCGAACAGCGGCTTTAATTCTATGATGACCATGATGGATCCCAGCTACGAGGTCATGAAAAGCCCATTCAAAGACAAGATATGTATTATTGGCGTGTCAGTTGAGGTCATGCATGATTATAAATCAACCGCATTTTTTGATTATCTCGGTGCACCGACCCTCATGCCAGGGTTTGAGTATCACGCTAATGCCGCCCAGACCCTATTGGATCAAAATTTTATCCATGTCCTTGGTGAAACGATTGAATTCACGTCCGATTCAGCCTGGACCCATATTCTCATGATTGTCATTTGTGCCTTGATCGCCTATTTGATCATCGCTTTTGTGAACCCTCTGTGGGGTGGCATTCTGATCGGCATTGAAGGGATAGTATTATTCAGTCTCAGCGTAGGTTTATTTACTACAGATGAATTGTGGCTGTTTAAATGGATCAGCGGAAATGAAGATAGTATTCTGGTTCCACCCCCAGGGCATACACTTTTTGTTCCCATAATGGCTCCGCTGCTGGTGATGGTTTTAACTTATGTAAGTAATGTTCTCTATAAATTTGTCCTGGAACAACGGGATAAACACTTTCTGAAAGATACTTTTGGAACTTACATCTCACCTGATTTGATTGACCAAATGTATGAGGATAAGCGGGAGCCTGAACTGGGTGGTGAAGAATCCGTCCACACCGCATATTTTACTGATATCCAAAGCTTCTCTAGTTTCTCAGAAAAACTCACAGCAACAGAGTTGGTTGGTCTTTTAAATGAATATCTAACAGAAATGACTGATGTCCTTTTAACCAATTTAGGAACCCTTGATAAATATGAAGGAGATGCCATAGTCGCTTTCTATGGCGCTCCCGTTCCCGTTCCGAATCATGAATATATGGCCTGTCTCACCGCATTGCAGATGCAGGATAGCCTTGCTGAGCTGAGGGAGAAGTGGTCAAATGAAGGTGACCGTTGGCCGGAAGTAGTACGTCACATGCGAATGAGAATTGGGATTGCCTCAGGAATGATGGTAACTGGAAACATGGGTTCTGCACATCGGATGAATTATACGATGATGGGTGATATCGTAAATACTGCAGCCCGACTTGAAGAAGGTGCTAAACAGTATGGCGTTTACAATCATGTGCTTAAAGCCACCCGCGATGCCTGCAAAGATGATTTTGAGTGGAGAGATATAGATATTGTAAAGGTTATGGGTAAAAGTGAAGCAGTACACGCCTATGAATTAATTTCGCTTAAGGGAGAATTGCCTCAAACCTATGAAAAATTATTACCTGCGTATAATGAAGCCCTAAAGCTGTTCAGGTCGCAAAAATGGGATTTGGCAGGGGAGGCATTCAAGGCAGCAGAGAAATATGAAGACATGTTCCATGGCCGTAAAAGCAATCCCTGTCGAACCTACCTGGAACGCATCGAAGAGTATCGACTGAACCCACCGGGAGATGATTGGGATGGGAGCTACACCCTAACCAAGAAATAAAGTATCCGGCCCGGTAGGAAGTCGAGGCAAAAGGAAGAGATCAATTGACCCATGATGCATTCAATTGAAATGGTTGGTACCCACTAGTAAGCATTAAAAAGCATTGATTCCCTTCCTCACAAAGATTAATGTTTTCTCAGCAGCTTCTACACATATTTTCATACCATGAAGACACCAGAATTTAATCGCGGAAAGATACTCTGGGCTGATGACGAGATAGACTTACTCAGATCCCATGTCATGTTTCTGGAAGGCAAGGGCTTTCAGGTCACAACCGTCACAAATGGCGATGATGCCATCGCTCTCTGTGAGAATGATAGATACGATATCATTCTGTTGGATGAAACCATGCCTGGTAAGGATGGACTCGAGACGCTGGCCGTCTTAAAGACCGAATATCCTGCACTACCCATTATCATGATCACTAAAAATGAAGAAGAGAAGCTCATGGAGGAAGCCATCGGTAGTCAAATTTCAGACTATTTGACAAAACCGGTAAACCCCTCTCAGATCCTCCTTGCGATCATTAAGATACTTGAGAACAGGCAGATCAAGCAGGATGCTGTATCAGGCAAATATATGAGTGCCTTTGCTGATCTTGCTTTCAATATTGAGGATAATCCCAATCCCCAGGAATGGATAAAGATCCACAATCAGTTATCCGCATGGGAACTGGAGTTGGATGACTATCCTGATCTGGGCTTTGATGAGATGCTTTTGCAGCAGCAACATGAAGCAAATGATCGTTTCACTCGATTTATTAAGACCAATTATGAGGACTGGGTGAACACGTCAATAGACAAACGGCCCACCCTTTCACCAGATGTGTTCTCAACGGCTGTGAAACCCCTCCTTGAAAACGATAAAAAAGTACTTCTACTAATTATTGACTGCATGCGCTGGGATCAGTGGCTGACATTGGAACCATTGCTATATAATGATTTTCAAATCAAGCGCGATGGCTATTTCTCATTATTACCAACAACCACGGAGTACAGTCGAAATGCTATCTTTAGCGGGCTGTTCCCAGATGATATGGCCAAGTTTCACCCCGATTGGTGGGGTGGTACTGATGAGTATAGTCTCAATCGCCATGAAGCCTTATTTCTTAAAGAAAATATTCAGCGTTCTGGTTTGATTCTGAAACCGGAAGCCAAGTATAAAAAGATAATCAACAATCGGGATGGTATTCAGTTTGCCAAACAATTTGGATCATGGGGAAATCAGAAATTGATCTCTCTCGTGGTGAATCAGGTTGATCTTCTGGCACATCGGCGAACGGACTCTCCGCTTTTGAGGGAGTTGCTACCTAATGAGGCCAGCTACCGTGAAATTGTTCGTGCCTGGTTTAATAACTCATGGATCAAGGAAGTCCTCGCATCAGCGGCCAAAATGAATTTCCAGGTTGTGATAACATCTGATCATGGGAGTATTCGAGTCCAACATCCCACGCAAATTTTAGCAGATAGGGAAGCCAGTACGAACCTGAGATTCAAACAGGGGCGTAATCTGAAGCCAAGTACCAAGGATGCCTGGTATCTAGACAAACCGGAAAGGCTTAGAATCCCTTCCAACATACAGAATGACACGCTGGCAATTGCCCAGAAGATGTACTATTTCCTGTATCCAAATAATTATCGTAAATATCAAAATAAATTTATCGATACCTACCAACACGGTGGCTTGAGCATGTGGGAAATGATAATTCCGCTTGCTTCCCTGGAACCAAAATAATGCATCATTATCGCTTCCAGACCCATAGTGCTGAGGAAACGGTTCAACTTGCTCAAAAATTGGCAGCTCAGCTGTTGCCTGGGGATATCCTTGCAATGAGCGGTAATCTGGCCAGTGGAAAAACCACCTTTACCCAGGGTTTGACCTCCTTCTTTGATATTAAGGAATATGCCTTGAGCCCCACCTTCACATATATCAATGAATACCATGGTGAAAAACAGGATATTATCCATATCGATGCCTATCGACTGAGTAGTGGGGCGGAATTGATCTCAATGGGGATCTGGGAATACTATGATTCTGGAGCAATTATCATCATCGAGTGGGCTGATATCGTGGCTGACGCTGTCCCATTAGATGCCTTTGGACTGGGTTTTCTTTCAATTGAGGGGCAGGAAACCAGCCGGGACATCATCATTCAAGCACCCAGAGAGCTGAATCTAAAGCTATGATTTTAGCCTGTGACACATCGTCTGTTGTTTGCTCGGTTGCCTTGGGCGATGGGAATGAAATACTTTGGGAAAAATCTGAAACGGGTGGTCAGATCCATATCGCGAAATTATCACCCCTCTTGAAAGAAGCCCTCCAGTATGCTAAATCCAGAGAAGGCGAACTGGAGGCGCTTGCCATAGCCATTGGACCCGGAAGCTTTAATGGCCTACGCATCGGCCTGGCCACAATGAAGGGGCTGGCTGTCTCACTTGGTTTGCCAATTATCCCGATACCTACCACGGATGGGATGGCATATGAACTCAAAGCAAAATTAAGCGGTGTTGCACGGGCAGTTATTTATTCACATAGAAATTTTGTACATTTTGCAGACTATGATTTCACTGCCTCCCCATTCACAGGAGCAACAAAGTTTCACTATGATGAATGGAAGCATCTTCATGAGGATCGAATCGATCACTATTTTGGCAAGATCGATCGTGGTTTTGAGATATGGTTGCAGAATCCTGAGGCATCCAAAGTCAAAGCAAAGTTTATGGAGATGAATGCAAGTGCATCATCCATAGCCCTCCTGGCGGCAACTCGAATGCATTTGGGTCTGACTGACCTTGACGAGCTTGAACCCTTGTATAATGCGGTCTACGAGGCTAAAAAATGGGTACCTCCCCAATTCTGATAGCGAATTTCAACCTGGGAATACATTATCCGGAAATGCTTGTTTCAAAATTGGAAAATTGGATTTACAAATTGGTCTATCTTGCTTTACAGGTTATTATGTCTCAGGGTAAAATACCTGTAAAATTTCGAGGATTTTGAATGAGTTGGTTTCGAAGAAAAGATAAAAATATCCAGACCGAAAGTTCTGAGAAAAAGGATATTAAGGAAGGGCTCTGGGTTAAATGTCCCAGCTGTCGCCAGATCCTATACAAAGCAGAGTTGATGCAGAGCAATAACGTTTGTTATAAATGTGGGTATCACTTCAGGATTCCTGCAGCGAGCTACATCGATCTTTTACTGGATGATGAAGGTCGCCAGCAACACTTCAAGAATATTAAACCCCTCGACCCCCTGAAATTTAAAGCGCAGAAAAAATATAGTGAACAGCTGGCTGCTGCTCAGCAGAGAACCGGTCATAATGACGCAGTTCAGGTATTCGAAGGCAACATGTTTGGTAAACCTGTTATCGTATCAGTGATGGATTTCTCCTTTATCGGGGGTAGCATGGGGTCAGCTGTTGGTGAATTATTGTCTAACTCTGCTGATCTGGCCAGGGAGCGAAAGGTACCCTTTATCATTGTATCCGCCTCAGGGGGCGCTCGGATGATGGAAGGTGCATACTCTTTAATGCAAATGGCAAAGACATCGGCAAAATTGAGTCAGTTAGCCGATGCCAAAATCCCTTTTATTTCCATTATGACAGACCCAACTACGGGTGGTGTAACGGCAAGTTTTGCCATGCTTGGTGATATTAATATTGCCGAACCGGGGGCACTCATTGGTTTTGCGGGACAAAGAGTCATTAAGCAGACCATTGGAGCAGATTTACCTGAGGGATTTCAACGGGCGGAATTTCTGCTGGAAAAAGGTTTTCTTGATATGATTGTTGCACGTGATGATCTCAAGAAAAAAGTTGCAGAAATTATTGAAATACTGCATGTCCAAGCCTAAAATTCTACTCACAAATGATGATGGTATTAACGCTCCAGGGATTATCACCCTGGCAGAATACTTATCTGATATTGCTGATATATCAATTGTTGCACCACTTACTGAGATGAGTGCCATGGGACATGCCATCACGATATCCGACCCTTTAAAGGTAACGGAGATATTTAGGGACGATAAGCACTTTGGGTGGGCTGTGGGTGGAACGCCTGCTGATTGTGTTAAGCTGGCAATTAATGGTAAACTTGCACCGAGACCAGATCTGGTTATTTCAGGCATCAATCAGGGTGCCAACGTAGGCGTCGATATCATTTATTCCGGGACAGTGTCAGCTGCCTATGAAGGAACAATATTGAGCATTCCTTCAATGGCCATATCACTGGACTCATTTGGGCAAAAAGATTTTTCTGCGGCTGGAAAAGTAGCTGTGATCATGGCAAAAAGAATTCTATCTGATGGGCTTCCTGTGGGCACACTTTTAAATGTGAATGTCCCTAAAGGCGATTATTCCAGTTTTAAGGGCTTCTCCATATGCCGGCAGGGCAGTGGTACCTATACAGAAAAGTTTGATCGGCGAGAGGATCCCCGCAAACGCGTGTACTACTGGTTGTCAGGCACTCGAAGCTATGTTGATTCAGATTCAGAGATAGATGAGAACGCTGTAAGGGACGGGTATGTAACCATAACGCCTCTACACTATGATCTTACAAATATGAAATTTTTAAACTCATTGAAATCCTGGAATTTGAATTTAGGATAATAATAAATGCATGAATTAGTACTGATATTGGATTTTGGATCGCAATATACACAGCTGATTGCCCGTCGAATCAGGGAAGAACAGGTCTATTGTCGTATTGAACGTGCTGAGTTAAATGCAACTGAGATCAGGGCCATGGGAGCTAAAGCCCTGGTTCTTTCGGGAGGTCCCAATAGCATTTTTGAAAAGGACTCTCCACAGGTCGACCCAGCCATATTTGAACTGGGAATTCCAATCCTTGGTGTTTGCTATGGCCTGCAGATCATGGCCCAGCATTTTGATGGACGTGTGATTCCAGGGAAGACCAGAGAGTATGGTCCCATGGGGATTGAATTTCCCGAGAATAACCCCCTCTTTGATGGTGTGAGCGAGGGCTCTCAGGTATGGATGAGTCATGGAGACCATGTTGAAACCATTCCTGAGGACTTTAGCATCATCGCCCGTTCCAGCGGCAAACTTGTGGCCGGGATATCTCACAGATCAAAACCCTTTTTCGGTGTACAATTTCATCCCGAGGTGAATCATACCGTGCAGGGGCAGACCATTATCAGCAATTTTTTATTTAAAATCGCTGATTTTAAGCGTGACTGGACTTCCACAAGCTTTGTCGATGATGCCATTAAACAAATACGGGCAACAGTTGGGGATGGGAAGGTCATTCTAGGATTAAGTGGTGGTGTTGATTCCTCCGTCCTTGCATTTTTGATGCATGAAGCACTGGGAGAGAACTGTATCCCGGTCTTTATTAACAACGGTCTCATGCGCGAGCGTGAGACAGAAGAGGTAAAAGCCCTTTTCGAAGCTTCACATATCAAAATTTATCAGCATGACTATACTGATGCCTTCCTTTCGGAACTTGCAGGAGTTGTTGAACCCGAAAAAAAGAGAAAGATCATTGGTCGAGTATTTATTGAAGCCTTTGAAGCGGTAGCTCGAGATATTAAAGGCATCGATTTTCTGGCTCAGGGGACCCTCTATCCTGATGTTATTGAAAGTGGTTCCATAACAGGCCATGCTGTTACCATAAAAAGTCATCATAATGTTGGAGGGCTCCCTGAGAAGATGGCTTTGCAGGTTATTGAACCGTTTAAAGAGCTCTTTAAAGATGAAGTAAGAGCCGTGGGGAGAGTCCTGAATGTTCCTGCCAAGATCATCGGTCGACACCCCTTCCCAGGTCCTGGTCTGGCTGTACGCTGTCTGGGGGCTGTGAGTGAGGATCGCCTGGCTATCCTGAGGGCTGCGGATCAAATTTTTATTGATACACTTTACGAAACGGGCTGGTACGATAAGATCTGGCAGGCCTTTACAGTGCTGTTGCCAATCCAGACAGTTGGTGTCATGGGGGACAAACGCACCTATGAAAATGTTCTCGCCATTCGTGCTGTGCATAGCCTGGATGGGATGACGGCAGATTGGGTGAGAATCCCCTATGAGATCATGGCCGATGTATCCAGTAAGATCGTAAATTCAGTCACGGGTGTTAATCGAGTCGTTTATGACGTTACTTCCAAACCACCTGGAACTATTGAGTGGGAGTAACATTGAATCCAGTGCTGTCAGCACTAACAAATAAGTCTTGGGTTTTTATATGTGTGGAATAGTTGGCTATATTGGAAAAAATAATGCAGTCCCAGTGGTTATCCAGGGGCTTCAGCGATTGGAATACAGGGGTTACGACTCCTGCGGAATCGCCATGCTAAATGACCAAAAGTTTATCCTTGAAAAAGTTACTGGTAAGGTAGACGAGCTTCAGGGAATCCTGGCGCGCCAAAAAAATAGTAGTGCAGTTGCAATTGGCCATACACGCTGGGCGACACATGGTCCTCCCACAATGGGCAATGCTCATCCCCATACCAGTCAGGACGGCAAAGTTGCTCTCGTTCACAACGGCATCATCGAAAACTACAAAGTTCTACGGGATGAACTGGAAAACTCAGGCTATGAATTCAAGAGTGAGACCGATACAGAAGTCATTGCAGCTTTGGTAAGCCGGGCTTATAGAGGCAACCTGGAGCAGGCAGTACGGGAAGCCCTGACGCACGTAGTTGGTGCTTATGGGTTGGCAGTGGTCCACACGGATGAGCCAGGAAAAATTGTTTGCACACGCAAAGGGGCTCCACTCATCATGGCTGTAGGAGATGATGAATACTTTGTAGCCTCTGATGTCGCTGCCATCCTCCAATATTCAAAAGATGTGATCTATCTGGACAATGATGAGATCGGCATTCTCACCACAGATGGTGTAAGTATTTACTCTATGGAAGACCAACCTGTAGATAAAAAAATACATAAGATCACCTTCAATCTCGAGGAGATCGAAAAGGGTGGCTATGAGCATTTTATGCTCAAAGAGATATTTAGCCAGCCCCAGACCATCTACGATGCCATGAGAGGCCGCCTTTTACCAGAAACGGGCTCCGCCCATCTGGGAGGCATTGATCATATGATCGGCTCGATTCTCCATGCCGATCAGCGCTATTTTACAGCCTGTGGGACATCCTGGCATGCCGCACTCATTGGTGAGATGATGTTTGAGCAGTTCGCCAGAGTGCCATGTGAGGTTGAATATGCTAGTGAATTCAGATACAGAGATCCACTCATTGATGCAAAATCAATTGTCTTTGCCATCAGCCAGTCTGGAGAGACTGCAGACACATTGGCTGCTATCCAGGAAGCCAAATCGCGGGAAGCAACCGTGCTTGGGATTTGTAACGTCGTTGGCAGCTCAATTGCACGTGAGACCGAAGCCGGGGTTTATATCCATGCTGGTCCCGAAATTGGTGTTGCTTCCACAAAAGCCTTTACTTCACAGGTGACCGTCATATCCCTTTTAACATTGAAGCTGGCTCGATTAATGGGTATGGGCAAGGCGGATGGACTGGAGATCAGCAAGGCTATGCAGGCGTTGCCTGAAAATGTTGAATGGGTCTTAAAACAGGCAGACCAGATTGCCGAGATCGCCAGGCTGTATTCTGACGCCGCAAACTTTCTGTATTTGGGAAGGGGTGTAAATTTTCCCGTTGCGCTTGAGGGTGCTCTGAAACTCAAGGAGATCTCATACATCCATGCTGAGGGATATCCCGCAGCTGAAATGAAGCATGGACCGATTGCCCTTATTGACAAATCAATGCCCATCGTTGCCATTGCGCCACAAGACAAAACGTATGATAAGATTCTGAGCAATATCGAAGAGGTGAAAGCAAGGGACGGACGAGTGATTGCCCTGGCCACCGAAGGGGATACACGGATCAAGGATATCGCTGATCATGTCCTTTATGTACCGGCAGCGCTGTCTTTCACTGCGCCAATATTAAATGTGATCCCGCTCCAATTACTATCATACTATATTGCAGTGGAACGGGGATGTAATGTGGATCAGCCTAGAAATTTAGCCAAGAGCGTCACAGTGGAGTAAAGATGCGGAGATTATTTTTATTATTTATTATCCCTCTTTTTCTGTTTGGCGCCAGACCTGACTTTAAGGATGGAATTGTACTTTATAATCAGGGTGCCTACTGGGAAGCTCTCCGCGTTTTCTCCGAACTCGCCGATGAAGAAGTTTCCCTGAATCCTCAACGATCTGCCTCATCCTACATGAGAATAAAATGTTACAACAAACTGGGATTCAGTCAGCGGGCTCTTATGCTGGCTCGAGAATTTCCACAGGCTTATCCAGGCAGTGAATACATGGATGATCTGCAATACCTCATTGGGGAAATTCACCTGGACCGGGGTGATGCCAGGGAATCTGCATGGTCCTTTGCTGCTTCTGCCATCTCGACTCGTGATAAGAAAATCAGGAAGGCAGCCAGGGAATTAGCGGAGTCCCTTGTAGGAACAGCTTGTGATTCTGAAGATCTACACGCATTGGCAGGTAGATCAATTGATAGAACGGGTCAGTATGTCGCCCTTCTTGTTGCTAAACGATTTTTAAATGATGGCAATCGTGGGGATGCGATTAATATTCTTTTTAATATGCGCCCATTTATCAAAGACGAAGATTTGAGAAAGATGGCCATTGCACTCTACCGTCGCTTTGACAATACACAGACAGATACCCTGCATATCGCTGTTGTACTACCACTTACAGGTCCGCTTGGAGGCATTGGCTCACCAATTCTGGAGGGCATAAAATTTTCTGCCATGAATTTTATGGATAGTACGGGTTTTGGAATTAAACTCCATATTTTCGACAATGAAAGCAAACTAACTGAAACCATCAAAATCGCCCGATTGGTCCGAGATGATCCCCGCATCCTTGCCCAGATCGGTCCCTTGACAAATGAAAACATCAAAGGAACTGCGGCTGTACTTGATGGCCATGATATTCCAATCATTGCTCCAACCGCCACGGAAAACCACCTCTCCAATATGTCAAATGGGATATTTCAGTTTCGTTCCACGCGTGAACGCAAAGCCATTGCCATGGCTGAATACGCCGTGAACACACTTGGCTTGAAGACATTTGCCATTATTGCACCCTCTACTGAATATGGACAACAATTCGCCGATAATTTTGCGACACGCGTCGATGAATTAGGTGGTATCATTGAATATCAGGGCTGGTATGTAGGTGCGCCATCCGATATTAGTACTGTCCACTTCAGAAGGATCAGGGAGCAGGGACTTGAAGACCTTTATCAACAATTTCAGGCTGATTCCCTACGCCTGGATTCCTTGATGATCGGCCTCACCACAGAAGGTGATTCCATAAATATCTACGAGGAACAGCTACGACCCATATTTAGAAAATCAACACCTGCCCGTAGTGATTCTCTACGCGTAAAATTATCGCATATTGATGGCATGTTTTTCCCTATACACCAGGGGAATATGCGCTATATCCTTTACCAGCTGGCCAGCAATAATCTAATCACCCATATACTGGGCGATGAAAACTGGCTGGATAGGGATGTGTTGAAAAAAGATGCGAGCTATATAACAAAATTGACCGTGGTGGCAGGGGATAGACTCGGTTTCCAAAACATTAGTCGCTCATTTTCTGACGAGTATTACCGAATATTCAAGCATCGCCCCGATCAATATGACTACATGGGTTATGACGTTATGGGGATGCTGCTTGAAGCAGCACAATATGCTGGCGGATCAAGTAAGAAACTTTGGGAAGTCTTGATGAATTCACCGAGTTATGATGGATTGGTGCACCGAGTGCAGTGGGGTGGAAATACCAGGCGTGAGAATGATCTCGTTTTTCTCATGGATTATATGGATAAATCTTTTGAGTTGACAGGATACTACGATAATTCGGGATTCTTCTCCATGGATAGCCTTGAGGCGGACTCAACATCAGTAATGGAATAAGGATTCTTAGACCACAATATTTGGATCAGCCCCAGAACATATCAATGGGGTTTTCGACACGAATAGGAGGGCACAGCACCGGTCCTTTTTCAGGCTTGAATATGTCCACTTCTCGTGGGGACACGGAATCCAATGTTACAACAAACAGACAGCTTTTCTGTGGAGAGCTTGGGACGAATGAATCTCGCTTGGCAGAACCACTCCAAATTAGTCGGGATGGCATAAAAATAATTGACAGCACTGGCAGTTATCCTGATACAGATGCTTTGATTACATCTCAAGTGGACGTTTTTTTAAGAGTTCTCACTGCAGATTGTGCACCTGTACTGATCTGGTCAAATAAGAAGCCACTTGTCGCTGCAGTTCACTCTGGTTGGCAGGGCTCTGAACTCGATATCCTTGGGAAAACACTCAAGCTGATGTGCTCTGATTTTAGGGCTGACATCACCTCGCTCCATGTGGTCATAGGTCCAGGGTTGACGCGGGAAAATTTTGAGGTGGGTCCAGAGTTTAGCCAGAAGTTTCCCCCTGAATATTTGTGCAGAATCAATGGCAGGGACCGCTATTTATTCGACAATAATCGCTTCTTAAGCAATACAGCTATTCGATTGGGTGTACCGGAGACCCAGATAGAAGTTTTACCTTTTTGCAGCTACAAGAATAGTGAGCTATTTTATTCTCATCGTCGGGACAAGGGTACCACCGGACGAATGATGTCAATTATAGGAATAAACAATAGATGAATCCACTCAGCGCAGCCATACTCGCAATTGTGCAGGGCTTAACGGAATTTCTACCAGTGTCAAGCTCGGGACATTTAGTTTTGGGAGAAGCGCTGCTTGGTTACCAATCATTTGGGAACAGCATCGCTTTTGAACTTATCGTACATCTTGGCACTTTCCTCGCCGTTCTTGTTGTATTTTGGCAAGATATATTACATTTATCACAAGTATTTTTCTCTCATCTCTTTAAACCCGGTGAGTGGGTGCCTTCCTATAAAAATGACGATGATTTCAGGCTGACCCTGCTGATGCTGGTAGCCATGCTCCCGGCAGGATTTGTTGGCCTGCTCCTGAGAGACCGGATCAGCGAACTCTTCTCAGAGCCCCATATGGTAAGTATCGCTCTTCTTTTTACGGGCTTCATGCTTTTATCAACTCGATTTTTTCCCAAATCAGACAAAGCGTTTGATTTAAAAAAAGCGTTGCTTATTGGCTTTGCTCAAGCACTTGCTTTATTACCAGGGATCTCTCGTTCTGGTTCGACAATATCCATGGCTTTGGGTTTGGGTATTAAGCAAGAACAAGCTGCAAGATTCAGTTTCATTATGGTTCTGCCTTTGATCATCGCTGCTACTACTCTCGAATTTCTCGATTTGTTAGAAGTTGGCGTTTCCACTGATGAACTCCTCATACTGGCCATCGGTTTGATCATTTCGTTCCTCGTTGGAATCATTAGTCTCAAATGGCTCCTCAAATTACTAAAGGGTGGAAAATTTCACTACTTTGCCTGGTATTGCTTTGCAGTTGCAGGCTTTGGATTGTTTTTCTTTTAAGCATGTCTCCTCAGGTTAGTTATGCTCAGATTATTTCCGAACTCCAGCAGGGGAGTATCTCGGGACTGTACTTTGCCATGGGTGCGGACTATTATTTATATCGAAAGTTTCTGACGGATATACAAACAGCTTTCAGCCAACGTTTTGGTGAAAATGCTAGTCTTGTCCAGCGCTGGGGAGTCGATCTTAAGGCGGCGACCGATGTGAGCAACCTCCTGGGTGGTGGAGGTCTTTTCTCTTCTGCAAGCCTCATTATGCTACATGAAATCCAGGATGCCGCAGTAGGAGTCAAAACCAAACTGGCAGAAATTTTGCAGAACCTGCCTGCCGATACGGTTGTTCTGGCCCACTATTCTGTGAGTGACTTTAGAAAAGCGAAATGGGTGGATGCCCTGAAATCAGTCGCCAGGGTTGTCCCCATGAACAGTCCTGATGCTTCCCAATTGCCCGGTTTGGTAAGGAAAATGACTGATCATCGGCATCTCAAGATCGATGAATCAGGGATTTATCGTCTTATCGAACTGAGTAGTGGTGAACTCGCTATTATCGACAATGAACTGGAGAAAATATCCCTCTTCCTGGACGACGAGAAACGTGTGATCGATCGTGACATCGTGGATAAGGTGACTGGAGCAGTTGAAAACGCACAGGTATCTCAGTTTGTTGATGCAATTTTTAACCGAGATCGTGCCGCTGCCGTACGGGCTCTGGTAGAGATCAACCATCAGGGAAAAGAAGGTTTACCTTATTTGGTTGCAATGCTTTATAACTGTCTGATTCAACTCATGGCTTTGCGAGAATCTCCAGAAGCCAGGAAAACCATTGGTCAGGGCGCTACATCCTGGTTTTTCTTGAGCAAACTTGGCGGATTCGCAAAAAAGTATTCCATGGAGGAGTTGCAGGACGCCACAAGGCAATTGGCGATGCTGGACCTAAGGTTTAGATTGGGTTCCATGGATACATTAAATGCGTTCACAGAATGGGTAGCAAAGGTAGTTTAGGGGATGAGTGATACTCCACAAATAACGGATGAAGTGCTAATTGCCAATTTTCAAGCGGGGGATGAGAAAGCCTTTGTTGAATTGGTCGATCGCTACAAGGATCGCCTGGTAAATTTCGTGTATCGTTTTCTCCACGATATGACAGATGCAGAAGATATGGTGCAGGAAACATTTTTAAAAGTATACAAGAATAAGCACGCCTATCGGGAGATCGCTAAATTCTCTACCTGGATATATACAATCGCCGGCAATCTGGCTCGATCAGAGCTGCGAAAACGCAAACGTCGCAAAACATATACCATGTCAGATTTATCATTCGATGACAATGAGTTCACACCAGTAGACACAGGGATGAGCACGGAAGGTATTGTTTTTAATAGTTATGCCGGGGAAGAGATCATGAGGGCCATATATGATCTTCAAGAGCCCTTCAAAACAATAATAATTTTGCGAGATATTCAGGAACTTTCATACGAAGACATCAGTACAATACTCGACATCCCAATGGGCACTGTCAAATCGCGTGTTAATAGAGCGCGTTTGAAACTACAGGAAACATTGAGTTACCTTAAGGAGTAAACCTATAGCCAAAAACGCTATTGTTTGAGCACTACACATCAAGGAAGATTAGATATGCAGAACCAAGATTGCGCCTATGTTTGTGACCAGTTCACAGAGTATCGAGAGGAATCACTCCCATCCGCAATACGCGCCAAAGTGGATGCGCACCTCGCATCATGTTCATCCTGCGCAGATATTTACCGACAATTATCCGATACTATAGAATCACTCCATGATCTTCCCCAGGTACAGGCATCCTCCGATTTTACATCAAAATTATTATCACGCATAGAATCAATAGATGAACAAAACATCTGGCAAAAACTGTATCATTCTTCATATACCACAATTGCCAGCTATGCAGTTGCCGCCGGGCTTATTGTGGCTTTGGGAATAAATCTTTTAATACAGCCCATCTCTCCCTTACAATCTGGTCCCAATTCAAACTATACGGGTGAGCAGAAAGCTCAAATCGCACCCAGTGAATCCTTCGCTGAGATCACGGATAGCTCCAAAAATGTTGGATCTGATTCCCTGGCAATTCAGAACATCCCAATAAATCCACAAAATCAATCACTGCAGTTGGTCAGTGGAAAAAAATAGACTAGATCGCTTTAAACCCTCCCAATAATTAATCTCAGATTATCCTCATTAAGCGCGGAGTATCAATTGATTTTGGTACTCTTAACTTTTAACTTTAAGTCTATGGCGTAAAACGTCTGAAATGAAGTATTCTTAAGAATTTCGGAATAGACAACTTCTCGATTTAATTTTCGATGAAGTCCAGCAGGGAAAGGTTCGATCATGGCGCTCACCGATATTGATTTAGTGAATCTAGATACGCAACCTTTTTTCAAATCACAAGTTCAACATCTTTTGGATATTCTTTATTCAATTTATCCAGATATTGATGTATACATTTTTGTAGATAATCAGGTCAATGGTTTTGATCTCCAGGATCTCCCGACCAACAAGGCTCACTTATTTGAGACCATACCTTACGATGTGCCTGTAGTTGCGGAAATAACGAACACCAGGGATTCGTCCAGTAGCTTTATTCAAAATCAGGAAAATGCTGCCATTTTTTCCAGAGAACCAGAGGACTGGGCAGATGTCTCAATAGTTTCTCCCATGGCTGGGAACAAGGAAGTTTCAGGGTTTTTGTTAACCCTAGTTCCAAAAGAAAGCGATCTGGAGTTGATCAATTTGGAGGTCTTTAATAAGGTTGCCTTGACCATTGCCCAAAACTCGGTGACATCAAATCTTTTAGAGCGCTACAAGAATAGATCAGATCACCTTTCAGTTATGCTTGAGGTGAATACCCATCTGAATGTGGCTGCCACCAAGACAGATTTTTTATTTGAGATCACCCGGTTCGGAAAATACTTCATCCAGTTTGATCGAGCTGTCCTTGTGCTCCGTCCTGAAAATACACCGGAATATTTTATGATTGATTCCATTGAAGGGGAAGAAACTGGTTTGCAACAGGGAATGAGTTACCCGGTTTTTAATTCGCTTGTCAGCAAAGTCATCATTACGGGGCAAGCATTCAGCTACAAAAAGAGCCACAAACCTGATTGTGATGGGATCTACAGAACTGGTGATTATGATGAATATCCATATGATCAGGTCATCGGATTTCCTCTGGAAAAAGTTAAAAATGGACCTGGTGTGCTTGTTCTTGAATCATCCAGAGAACATCCCGCCCAGCAAAGTGAATTAGCCATTTTCGAGATGATCAGTCAGAGTCTTGGCGCTGCCTTAACTCGTTTTAGCCTTTACGAACGATTAAATAATTACGCAACTATCGATACGCTTACGCATCTATATAACTTAAGAGCACTCAAACAGCGGTTCGAGGAAGAGTTGGCACGCGCAGGCCGTTATCAAAATTCTCTTGTCGTTTTATTTCTGGATCTGGATAAGTTTAAATTGGTAAACGATACGTATGGGCACCTCGTGGGAGATTTTGTCCTCAGAGAAATAAGTCAGATCATACGAGAATCTATTCGTACAAGTGATATCCCAGGTAGATATGGTGGGGAAGAGTTCGTCGTTATCATGGTAAATGCGGATGCAGCTGCCTGCATGGCAAGTGCCAAGCGAATATGCGCCGCTGTTCGAGATCATCATTTTGAAATGAATGACATGACAATTGAAAATAGAATCAGTATTGGCTTATCTGAATTCCCCAGAGATGGGGAAACCATGGAAAACCTGATCCAATCAGCAGATGCAGCTATGTATACATCAAAACGTCGAGGTGGCGACCAGGTCGTTAAATACGAGAAAGGCATGGTGCCCAAATCACGCGCTTAATAAAAATTAAGGCTCTGATCATCTTCGCTCTTGCTATTGAGGGTATGGGAGGATCTGTTCAGGCACAATCCACTAAACTACCCACGATTATCCTTGGCAATGTGCCTTATGCACTTGTGGTAGGAGGGATTGCAATATTATTTGGATCTCTACGTGTGGGCTTGATTCCAGATAGTAGCTATTTGTCAGATGTTTTGCTTTATATACCGGGTTTATCTGCATTGTTCCTTATTCTGAAATTCTATGGGAAAAGCCTTCCCAGCGAACCAACTGCATCTTGAGGAGTTGAAAGCACGTAGAATTATGTGGAAGCAAACCATAACGCGGATAACCCTTGTCATCATATTTAGTCTGTTTTCGTCAGCCCTGGGAGCAGATTCACTTAAGACTTATGATACACGTGCTATTGACGCCTTCATGGACGGCATGGATCTTGAAGCTGGCGGAAAACCTGAACAGGCAATTATAGCTTATAAAAGAGCTCTGAGTTACGATCCGGATGCAGTCGATATCCATTTTTCACTGGCAAAGCTGTATCTCCGTTCCAAGGAGACTGAACAAGCAAAAGCTTCTCTTCTAAATGTCATAAAATATGATTCGAGACATGTGGAGGCACTGGAACTGCTGGGTGAAATCGCACAATTCGACAGGGACGACGAACGGGCATTAAGCTATTTCAGCAGAGTTCTTGAGATTGAATATGACAATGATTATGCGGTGCTGCAATCTGCGCAGATCTACCATGCCCTTGGAGATACAATTCGTGAAGCTGAATTTTTGATACGTCTCTGGGAATTGGATACAGACCGGGTTGCTGCGCTCCACCGAGCTGAATCTATTTATCTGGCAGCCAATGATTATGATAGAATTACTGAACTGTACAGCAAATTGATAAAACGCAATCCGACAAAAACTGATATCGTCGGTAGACAGATCAGACTCTTTCTTGGTATGAATAGATTTTTTGATGCCGAAGCCCTCATGGACTCCCTCATTGAAGTTGCTCCATACTCCATGGATCTACAGAGCATGAAAACAGACCTGGTCAAGGTAATGCATGGGGAAATGGCAGCCGTTGATTACCTCACCGATGTCGTGAATGAATATCCGGATTCCTGGGAATTAAAATTAAAGCTAAGCCAACTTTTAATCGATGCCGGAGAGTCCACTACTGCACGGAGTCTCCTGAATGAGATATTGGAAATAAAGCCGGAATTATCCAATGCGGTGTCAATGTTGGTCTGGACCTATCTGGATGTTGATGATGTCGAGCAGGCTCGGGAAATTCTGGAAAGTTACTTACCTGCATTTCCCGAAGATTTTTTTCTACATCGCCTTCTGGGAAGCATCCTCCACGATATTGCCGTCGCCAGGGATGATTCGATCCACTATCAGGCCGCCCTGGATGCCCAGAGGGCAGCGCTGCAATTACGACCCACTGACCAACAGACCCTCCATCTGTTGGCTAATACGCTTGAGCTTGCCGGAAACAGGGAGGAAACGCTGCAAACCTATCTATTTCTGATTGAAATTGATGACCAGGATGATCTTGCCCTGAACAATTATGCCTATCTCATTAGCGAGGGAGATGTAGGTGAGGATACCTTGAGGCATGCTGCTGAATTTGCTGAGCGTGCACTCCAGATCAACCCGGATCACGCTCCATATCTGGATACCGCCGGTTGGATTTATTTTAAATTGGGACACGTTCAGCTCGCTCGGGAATTCATCGACCGATCTCTCACTATCAATCCGGACAATGCTGAGGTTTTAATGCATATGGGGGACGTTTTAGAGTATCTTGGAAAGTCAAATGAAGCATATATCTACTTCATGCGGGCGGACAAGCTCAGATAAATATGGTTGGATTAATGTCGGCGAATCAAGAATTAAATGAAGTTATTATTACTGTAAGGAAAGCACTTTGAGTTTAATCAGTCTCGTCATTCCTGTATACAATGAAGAAGAGTCGCTTGTTGAACTATATACCCAGATCAGGGAGTCCCTCGAGCCCGGTGGTCATGATTTTGAAATTTTATTTATCGATGATGGCAGCCAGGACAGATCTCTCCAGATCATGCATGATCTTCATGCCGAAGATCCCAGAGTCAAGCCCATAGGTTTTCAGAGAAATCATGGGAAGGCAACGGCCTTGAATACTGGTTTTCAGCGCTGTGAAGGTGAATATGTGATCACCATGGATGCTGATCTTCAGGATGACCCAAAGGAAATATTGGAACTAATTGCCATCCTTGATTCAGGCTGGGATATGGTTTCTGGCTGGAAAAAGGTGCGCCATGATCCCATTGGAAAAAGATTGCCGTCCAAATTATACAACTTCACTGTATCTACACTCTCTGGAATTAAAATTCACGATTTTAACTGCGGGTTGAAAGCCTATACGCGTAAAGTTGTCAAAAATATCGAGTTATATGGAGAGATGCATAGGTATATTCCTGTACTGGCCAAACAGAAGGGATTCAGCTGCACAGAAAAAGTGGTTGAGCACAGAGCCCGCAAATACGGTGAATCCAAATATGGCATAAAAAGATTATTTACCGGCTATCTAGATCTATTCACTGTTATGTTTTTGGGAACTTATATGCGCAAGCCCATGCATTTTTTTGGGTTGGCTGGGATGTTATTGCTCCTTACAGGCGTGGGTATTCTGACTTTCCTGAGTATTCAGTGGTTTCGACAGTATCTGTTTGGTACGGGTCAGTGGATAGGCGGTCGCCCAATATTCTATATTGGAATGCTTCTTGCGATTATTGGCGGTCAGTTCATTTCCATGGGGCTTTTAGGTGAATTGATCACCAGTTCACTCCACAAGGAGAATCCTGTCATCCGCGGTGATGACTGATCCAAGAAATTCGTGAAACTCTCATTAATTAGTGTTGGCCCACCATACCGGGGGGGTATCTCAGACCTAAGCGCACTTATCTTTGAGGAGCTGAGCAAGAAACATCAAGTTCAGTTCGTAAATTATAAACGACAATACCCTTCAATTCTTTTTCCCGGCAAAACGGAATACAAGACCGGCGAATTGGCTGTAGATTTTCCCTCTGAACGGATCATTGATTCAATTAATCCAATTTCCTGGAGACAGGCAGTCAAAGCGGTTAGGCGTTTTGGTTCTGAATGGGTCATTTTTCGCTACTGGAACCCCTTTTTTGCACCACTTATTGGTTTTATTGCCAGGAAATTGACCAGACAATCTATAAAAGTGGCTATCCTGGTGGATAATCTGCTGCCACATGAAGCTTCCTTGATTGATTCGTTTATGGCTCGCAGAATCTTAAAAAGTGCTGACCATATCTTTACCATGTCAGAATCTGTATCTACTGATGTTAGAAGCTTGCGCCCAGACATGGCGACTACCACATTGTTTCATCCCTTGTACGAAATATATAAATCTACCCATACAAAAGCTGAGGCCAGGTCTATCCTGAATCTCCCCGATCATCCCATTGTCCTTTACTTTGGTCTGATCAGACCTTACAAAGGATTGGATATCCTCATAAAAGCGCTGGGTTCGATCAAAACCGAATTTGATGACTACACAGCACTCATTCTGGGTGAAGCTTATGAAGATTCGCAGCATTATAAGGATCTGCTTATATCCGAGGGCATCGCATCATATACAATTTTTCGAAATGAATTTATCCCGGATAGTGAATTGCCGCTTTATTTCGCCGCAGCAGATGTCCTGGTCTTACCATACCGATCCGCAACCCAGAGTGGCATAGTTGGTATCGCTCTTCAAATGGATCGCCCTGTCATTGCCACTAAAGTTGGGGGATTGGGGGAGTATATCACAGAGGGAGAAACTGGCTATTTGGTAGAACCTGAAAATCCTGAATTGTTGGGACAATCCATTCTCAGATTTTTTCTCCAAGAAGATGCTGAGCGAATGATCGAGAATATCAAAGTTGGTAAGTCAAAATATTCAACAAAAAGCTTTTGCGCAAACTTGGTACAGGCGCTGGAAAATGACTGATCCAAAAATCTGTATTCTTGTTCTGAATTGGAATGGAGCCGGGGATACCATCGAATGTGTGGCATCTTTAAAGAAGGTAACCTACATCAATGCCATGCCAGTGGTCATAGACAATGGCTCAAGCGATAATTCTGTGAAGCACATCAGTGAAGCACACAGTGATGTCCATATAATTGAACTTGAATCAAATCTTCTGTATGGCGGTGGCAATAATGCGGGTCTCCAATGGGCGGAGGATCATGATTTCGATTACGTCGTTTTTTTAAACAACGATACCACAGTTGCCCCCGATTTTCTGGAACCCTTGCTTGCTGAATTCAATGGATCTGAAATGGTTGGCATGGCAGCCCCCCTCATGTGCTATTATGACACACCAGACTTGATCTGGTATGGGGGTGGCTATGTTAATCTTTGGACAGGGATAGTGGAGCACAGAAGTATCAGAAAGAAGATTGAAAATATCGAGCTCAAGACAATAAAAACGGACTATGTTACCGGTTGCTGTCTGATGATGCCTACCAAACTGGCCGTGGAATTAGGAGGGTTCGATCTTTCATTTAAGATGTATGCTGAGGATGTTGATCTTTCATTACGCACCCGAACGGCAGGTTATAATTTGATCTTTGTACCGACGAGTAAAATTTATCATAAGGTATCAGCATCGGTCGGGGGACAATTCTCCCTCAACAAGTTTGTAAGAAAAGGTACTGGATTGGTAAGATTGATCAGCAGGCATGCTGCCTGGTATCAGGTACCCACTATAATAATTTCACAGTTTTTATTTATTCTGTATAAAGTTTTTACCATCACATCTCAAATGATTAAACCTAAAACCGGTAGCCATTCCTAGTGGATAAAAGGATCAATTGATGAGCCCTGTTTCGATTACTGTTATCATTTG
>CAZVSF010000006.1:0-28313 GCA_964630195.1 uncultured Lentisphaeria bacterium | reverse complement strand
ATATAAATCCACCTGGCGGGCAGGAGTTCTTTGACAAGTCAAAGTACGACAAGGCAGGTATTAACCTTCAATTTCTAGATGCCAGTCTGCCTCCGTACTACCAGGCAAATAATTCGTTTATCCCCGGTCTATCCATAGTGGATGCCATGATGTTCAATTCACCTCAGGACGTTTTAGGGATGATTAAAGATTATAAGCTTCAGTAACGGCTCACAAATGCAAAAAAGATGATATTATAGCGATGCTCAATAAGTCTCCCAATCTTACCGATGTGTGTGTTAAGCCCCTTGCGTATACCAGCGCTGCTCGAATCGCATTTCAAGCCATACTTGAACACCTGAAATTATCTCACGAAAATAAACTTTTACTTCCTGCCTACATTGGGATCACTGACCGTGAAGGTTCGGGTGTGTTCGATCCAGTGCTTGGCACCCATACTCCCCACGAATTCTATGGCTTGAATCCTGATCTAAGCGCAGATAAAAGTGAGCTGTATGAGATGATTTCAAGCGGAAAATATGGTGCCTTGCTTGTTATTCACTACTTTGGATTTTGCCTGAACGATATGGGAAAAATCCGCCAATTGTGCCAGGATAATGATGTCGTGTTAATAGAAGATTGTGCACACGCCATGTGGAGTGAAATCTCTGAAGGGGTTTTAGGCCATCTTGGCGACTACAGTTTTTACTCTCTCCATAAATTTCTGGCGACTGAAGAGGGGGGCTGCCTCCAGGTCAATACTGAAATGAATATGCACCTGCTTCAGAGCCCAACACTTGATCATCCAAAACGTGAAACACTTGACATCTTAGCCAGATCTGACCTTGCGATCATTCGGGAAAGGCGCAGAGCAAATTATCAAATGCTTAGCAATAAAATAAAAGACTTCTCTGGAATCGAACTTATGTATCCAGACCTCCCTGAGGGTATTTCGCCACACAATCTTCCACTCCTTGTCAGTGGAGATAAGCGTGAATCGCTGTATTTTAAGCTCATAGAGGCTGGCGTTCCTGCAATTGCATTATACTACCGCCTTATCGATCCCATAAGCCAGGGAGACTTTCCCGATTCCACCTACATCTCTGATCATATTTTAAATTTACCGATCCACCAGGATATTAATGGCGAGGATATAGAATTCATGGCTACAACACTAAGGAATTGTCTCTCCTGATGTCTCAGCAGAAGTATATAGGTGGCTTTTTTGAGCTCGAAGTTCCGGAAGGGGGACAGGTACATCATCCAGATGCACTTGCCCTTACGACTGGACGTGCATGTATTAAGTGGATACTGGAAAGGGAGCAGCCTACTCAAGTCCACGTTCCATTCTACACATGTGATGCCTTGTATGAGCCTATGGTAGAGCTCGGCATTCCCATACAGTATTATGCCCTCAACGAGGATCTGGAAGCAGTCGAGTTGCCAGAACCGCAAGCCAGTGAACTTCTGATCGTGATAAATTATTTTGGGATCAAGGGTGATTATGTGAATGGGCTGGCGAACCGTTACGGTAAACGGATAATTATCGACAATACACATCAATTTTTTCATCGATCTTATCCAGAGGCCTATTCATTCACATCTGCTCGAAAGTACTTTGGTGTTCCTGATGGCGCATATTTGTATAGTGATAATGATAATTATCAAACCTATGTACCTAACTCAGAGGTTTCGATTGACCCTAATTTGAAACGATTTATGGGCAGACAGGCAGAAGCATTCCAGGCCTACCAGGCTTATGAGAAATCCCTGGGCTGTCAAATTAGAGGGATTTCTAAAATATCAGACAGGCTATTGGCAGGTGTGAACTATGATGCTGTGTCAAAAATTCGCAAGTCAAATTTCAATTTTTTGCAGGACCATTTGAGGGGTATCAATTGTCTTACAGCTCCCTTCTCATCAGAGGAAGTGCCATTTTGTTATCCATTCCTCCCTGAAAAAGAAATTGCAAAGAAATACTTTTATGATCAGAATGTTTTTATCCCGTCGTTATGGCCGGATGTAAATGCAAGAGATGAGTCGGGCTTTGACTGGGAAAAAGATTTTTCAAATCGCTTGCTACCTTTGCCCATTGATCACAGGTATGGAGAATCTGAAATGCAGAAAATGATTAATCTAATTATTGAAAGATCACGTTAATGTCGGATACCAAATACTGGGCTGAATTTTGGAAAGAATATGGCAGGGGTGCTGACAATCAGGATGAGCAGACTCAGGTTTTGCGAACCCTGAATAAGCAGCCTATTAGCCAGGAGCTCTGGGAATTTACGCTTGAAGGCATCGAAAGGGAGATAGAGCCGGATGCGGATGATGCGCTTCTGGAACTCTGTTCCGGCAATGGACTCATTTCTCGTCACTTCTCATCTAAAATGAAAAACATTGTTGCCGTGGATATCTCACCCGATCTTGTAAAATCCATTGATGCCGATAAATATCGAAACATCGAGGCAGTTGTTTCTGATATTCGCGATCTGGATTATGAATCGGCAAGATTTGATAAAATCATCATTTATGCCGGGATCCAGTATTTGAGCTTAAAAGAGTCATTATTATTGTTTGAAAAGGTTTATGCCTGGTTGAAACCGGGTGGGATCTTTTTCATAGGTGATATTCCAGATCTAGAAAAACGGTGGGTCTTCTATAATACTCCCCAGCGTCAGGCTGATTATTTCAATAATTTGCGAGCTGACAGGGACGTCGTTGGTACCTGGTTTGAGGCTGATTTCTTTGACAGGCTTTGTACTTATGTCGGGTTCTCCCAGGGAATCCTACTGCCTCAAGCCGATGAACTTATCTATTCAAAATTTCGTTATGATTACAAGGCCATAAAATGACAGAGCCTAGAACAGTGACCTATCTGGCTGGAGTTGCGCGTAGTGGTACGAGTTGGTTGGGACAGATATTTGACAGCTCACCAGAAGTTCGTTTCCGCTTCCAACCCCTATTCGCTTACGAATTTAAAGATAGGGTGAATGAAGATTCCTCAGCAGAGGACTTCAAAAAACTGATTGCTGACATGCATAACACGGAATCCCCTTTCTTAACCCAGGAGGACAAACGACAAAGTGGTGAATACCCGGTTTTTAATAAATCACCTGACCCACAGCACCTGGTATTTAAGGAAAACAGGTATCAAAACATCATTGAGCCCATGATGCGCAAGTTTTCCTCAATGAAGCTGGTTGGTATCGTTCGCAATCCCAATGCCGTAATAAATTCGTGGATGCAGAATCCAAAAGAATTTCCTCCTGGATCTGTTCCTTTAGAGCAATGGCGTTATGGGGATTGCAAAAATCAGGGACACGAAGATTTCTTTGGATTCTATAAGTGGAAGGAAGTGACCAATCTTTACCTTGATCTTGGAGAGAAGTGGCCTGATCGTGTATACGTTTTATCCTACGAAGAACTGGTAAAGAATACGGAGCGCATTGTAAAGGACATGTTTTCATTTTGTGAGATTGAGTATACAGGTCAAACTTCAGAATTTCTTGATCAAAGTCCCAGGAAGCATGTTGATTCGCCCTATTCAGTGTACAAGGAAAAGAGCGTCGCAGTGCGATGGAAACTGGAATTAGACCCCTATATTACTGAAGAAATTGCCGCTGACCTATCTGGTACACGACTCGAACGTTTTATCAAGTAGAGTGTTGTCCTTGAGAAGCTGTAAATGTAGTTCGTGTGATGGGATTATTAATTGAACTCAGTACTTAAGCCATACCTGAAAACCCCAGTTACTCACTTTGAGAATAATGTGACTTCACAGCCAAGGGTCTCAGTTTGTGTTCAGGCATACAACCACAAGCAATTTATCCATGCATGTCTGGACGGGATTATCAATCAGAAAGTTTCTTTTGATTACGAAATACTTTTGGGGGAGGATGATTCGTCTGATGGAACCCGCGAAATCTGTATTGAATATGCTCGAAAATATCCAGAGCTCATCAAACTCTTTCTCCATGATAGAGCCAATAATATTGAAGTGGATGGTGCCCCAACAGGACGGTTTAACTTTTTGTATAATACGACTCAAGCCACTGGTAAATATCTGGCATACTGTGATGGAGATGATGCCTGGATTGATCCAAATAAACTTCAAAAGCAATTTGATTTTATGCAAGCAAACCCACAGTGTGTAATGGTTCATACAAATTTTATGGTTCGGACAAGCACTGGAAAAACGAAGAAATATCGCAGGGGTAAATTACCAGCATATTGGCCTACACAAGAAAAACTGTTGCTGAATAACTATATCGGGACGATGACTGCCTTTATAAAGATGGAGGATTTGAAAAAAGTTCTGGAAGCTTCGCCAGAACAAATCTTTCAATGGCCAATGTTGGACTATCTGATCTGGATAAAACTGTCTGAAACAGGTTTAATCGGATTCTTAAATGACATTACTTCAATATATAATAAAAGAGGTGGATCCCTCTCAGCCTTTGATGATGAGTCTAAGCATATTCGCTTTCTGGATGCAGTGAAAGATATGCAATTGACAATAATAGCAGAAAGTAAGACTGCGGACTTACAAAAGGATTTAATCGTAAAAGTTCATCAAGTCTACTCCCGGAAACGATTTCGATTGGCTGTAGAGATGAAAAATAGGGCGGATGCTGTTGACTATTATATGAAGATGAAAATTAGCACCAGGCTCAACCCGCTTAATATCTTTAAATTTATTAAAGTAGTAGTTTGAATTTAGAATGGGATCAGAGATATTCAGATTCTCATGACAGCCACTTCAGACATAGATAGAGAGAAATATGATACTCCCACTGGCTAAAAAATTTGTAAAAAAGTACTGGTTTGATAAGCGGGATCAAGCGGAGTTGCAAAAATTATCAAGGGATCCATTAAATGCAAATCTGCATCTTGAATATGCTTTGTATTGTTCCAAAAGGAGCAAACCATATGTCGCATTATCAGAGCTAAAAACAGCAGAGCATTTGGGTGCAGATGCTGAGAAATTAGAAAATTTAAAACATCAATTCCTGGCAGCCATTCCTGACCCACAGCGCATGGTTCACAATAAATACTATCGATTTAAATCACTCTCAAGGGAATTGAATGAGCAAGCTCCTTCAGAAAAGTTTTCAGTTCTGGATGTTGGTGGGGGAATGGGAGAGCTTGCTTCCTTTTTGCCGCAGTCTTCCTATTGTTTGGCTGAGCCAAGTGTAAACGGCATTTCTGGGACAGACCTACCTTTTCCAGATAGATCATTTGATTATGTGGTTTCTTGCCATGTATTGGAGCACATCCCCATGGATAGGCGAGAACGCTTTTTAGATCAACTACTGTCTAAATGCCGATCCGGATTGATACTCTTTAATCCCTTTCATCTGGAGGGAAGCAGTGTTGAAAATAGGCTAAAAATGGTAATTGATATCACTGATGCCAATTGGGCAAAAGAACATTTGGAGTGTAGCCTGCCCAGGATTAAAGATCTTGAGGAATACGCTCAACAAAAGGGGTTGGATATCAGCGTCAAGCCGAATGGAACCATGACTACAAGCCTGGCTTTTGTATTTATCGATCATTTTTCAAAAAGATCTACTGATAAGGCAGATCGGGAGAAACTAAATAAGTTTTTTAATCTTGAATTTGATAACGATATCCTGGATTCAAAGGAATGGCCCACCGCATACATCGTATGTTTAAGTCGAAAAGAACAATGATTAAAGTCTCAAAATCTAAATCAGGTCTATGAGAAGGCGCCTCAATGTTAATTACCGATAAATTTATCATGCTCAATTACCCCAAAACGGGTAGCTCCTATGTTCGATCTGCCTTGAAACAGGTCTATGGAAAAAATCCATCGAGGGCTTTCCGAATCATGGAAAAATTGCATTTATATCGACCAAAGATTAAAGAATTGATGTTGCCCAAGCTTGATGAAAAAATGTACGGGTGGCGTAAAGACCAGCATGGAACTCGACGGCAGATTCCAGCACAATACCAACATCTCCCCATCATTACTGTAACTCGTGACCCAATATCGAGATATATCTCTGGATATCGCTATCGATGGTGGGCAAAATTTCCGCCAGGGGATTTGAATCTGATAAAAGAGCGATATCCTACATTTCCTGACCTGTCATTTCCTGAATATTATACCATGACTCACACTTTTGGGCGAGAGAGCAGAGTTGGTAAAATGAGTCTTAAAAAAGATTTAGGTATCCTCTCAATTCAATTCATTCAATTCTATTTCAAAAATCCACTTGAGACACTTGAGCGCCTTGATAATGCATATATAAAAGCGGAATCTTATCAACAGGATCTAAAACAAATTACATTTTTACATCAGGAGAATCTCAAGGGCGAGCTGAAAAGTTTTTTAAGAGATATAGGATTCTCAGGAGAGGAACTTGTTTTCCTGGATAGCATGCGTCGGGTAAATGTGACCAGAGATAATGATGCATCGTCTTCTGTAGAAGTGGCCCCAGATATTCGAGCGTTAATTTTTGATCGAGATAGCCTGCTCTACAACATATTTCCTGAATATTTGGATAAGGGATGAGCTCAGAACCTCCTTTTGCATGTTTCTCAAAGAAATAAATTAGTAATTCCTCTTTATATTTCTGTTATCTATCAATAACCCGATAAAGTTTGGAACAATTCTCTTACTGCTTATCTTTGAATTATATTGGATCAAGTCTAAACCCTGATAATTAAATCATGCATGATGGGGGAAACATTAATGCAATTCATCTTCGCTCTGCTCGTCGCTTTCACATGTTCACAGGCTCAGAACCACGTACTCAGTTTAGATGGATCTGGAGATTATGTCACATTGCCAACTGTTATCATCGATAATAACACATTCACGATTGAAGGATGGGCGTATATCAATGGAGGTGGCGGTGGGCTTGATGCGCAAAACACAATATTCGAACAACGAGATTATTCAACTGGGGATGGTCATTCGGCCATATTGTTGAATGCTGAAACGCCGACCCTTGGAGATGTCACCAGGTTTGCAGTCAGGAGTACTGGTAATTCGTCTGATGCTGCCCAGGGGCAAACTCCCCAGTATTTCGAATGGCACCATTATGCTGGCGTAGTAACACTTGATAGTGTTTTGCTGTATATCGATGGGAATAGAGTAGATGCGCTTATAAATAATCAGACGGGTTCATATAGCTCAAGCGTTGATCATATCGAGATCGGACGGCACTATCACGCAGATGGGTATGAAGCTGGCTATTTCAATGGATTTATGGATGAACTCCGCATTTGGGATGGCTCCCTGAGTGCTGATGATGTTAATTATGCAAAAAATGGGCAGATCGAAATCGTTCAGACCCCTTTGCTGTCCCACTGGAATTTTGAGAGTAACGCATTCATCGACATAAGCTCAAATGGAAATGATGGCTCAGCCATAGGTGATGCGCATGTCGTTGAAATGGAACTTTATGATCCCGGTCAGGGCAATAGCCTATACCTGGACGGTATCAATGATTATGCAAGCCTGACTGATGAAATCGTTCATTCCACTGAATTCACAGTCGAAGTATGGGCGCTCATGCTTGGAAGTGGCGGAGGGTTGGATCAACAAAATACATTATTCGCTCAGCGAGATTATGATACGGAGACGAATCGTCCAGCCATTGTATTAACTGCTGAAAATCTTCCATTCAACATGGAGAGCAGGTTTGCCATTCGGAGTAATCAGGGGGAAACAGATGCAATCGGTGCCCCTGCACCATCCTATGGCGTATGGCATCATTATGCCGGGGTCCTGGCAGCAGATAGTCTATTCCTATTTATAGATGGAGAATTGGTTTCGTCGGGAGAGAATAATCAGACAGGGGTCTTTGATTACAGTATTGACCACATTGAGATCGGAAGACATTTTCACTCAATTAATTATCAAGCCGGATACTTTAATGGATACATCGATGATGTGAAAGTCTGGTCAATACCGAGGACTGAGTCCCAGATTCAAAATGACATGATGAATGTTTACCAGGACCTTGAACCAACTTTGGTGGGCTATTACAACTTCGATAATGGCTATGTCGAGGATCTATCCGGTCTTGGAAATCATGGCATTCTGATGAATGGAGCTGCTATCGTGCCCACAGATTTCGACCCATCTGCCTGCCAGGTTCGAGGAGATGTGAATGGAAGTGGAAACACGGATATATCTGACGTCATTATGCTGGTAAATGAAATAGTCAATCCCCCCGCAACCAATTTTCATGAAATATGCGCTGATTTATCCGGAGATGAGCTCATCGATATTTCGGATATTATCATGCTGGTACAGTATATTCTGGAAGATTGACCAGTTTCTAACATTTCTCTCCATTTATAACACCTAATTGCTCTAATTGGATGGATTGTCTACCCGTTTAACTTCATCTTTTTACCACAATTTATCGAAAGATAAATCATTTTCCTGAGACTATTAAGGGTTTAGCTTCAAAGCATATAGAGGCCGTTAAAGAACTGTTCCATAGGTGGACAAGTAGTCTCTTCACTTAAATCACAACCAATTCTGAGCCTCGCGAGGATCCGCTATGTTTTCAAAATTTATTCAAAAGGAGAGCGTCAGAGCAGCTGGTATTTTTCTGGTCGTCCTTATTCTGCTCTTTTCAGCTGTTTTTTTTAAAGGCTATATATTTGGTGGTGGGGATGCTACTGCCGCGGAGGGCATGACCCGCCAACTCACGATTTATCACAATGAGACGGGAGAATATCCCCTATGGCAACCATACATTTTCTCAGGGATGCCTGCCTTCAGCAGTATGATGTACCATAAATGGGTTTACACACCAAGTCTCTTTCTTGAGGTCTTTCACAAGCTGGGTATCGACTATTTATGGACCATGTTGATGCATTATATATTTGCAGCATTGGGCGTCTACTTCCTTTTACGCCAATTTAAAGTAGATTATTGGTCTGCAGTACTCGGTGGATTGGCATATATGCTTACCCCGTTCTTTATTGTGATGATCACAGCTGGCCATGGGTCTCAGATGATGACGGCAGCTTATTTACCCTGGCTTCTATATGCCGTGAGACGGATATTTTTACAGCCTGATTTGAAGGGTCTACTGATACTCTCAGTCATTGCTGGATTTCAATTTCAACGGGGACATGTCCAAATTGCCTATTATGGTTGGATGGCTGCCGGCTGGTTTGTGGTCATTGAGGCAATATTCAGGGCCATAGAAAAAGACTGGAAAGGATTCCCCCTCTCCCTGGCATACTTGGTCGGTGGACTCGTTTTGGGTATTGGAATGGCTGCGGTTCAATACATTCCATCCCTGGCATATGCTGCGCATACGATCCGGGGAGGGAGTGCAGGCGGGGGTCTTGAATATGGCTATGCCACGAGTTGGTCTTTTCCTCCCTCTGAATTTATCGCACTATTTTTCTCAGACTGGTTCGGGTTTGGTGGGCAAACCTATTGGGGTGGACGCCCCTTTACGGAGCATTCAGATTTTATCGGTTTAACCCTGGTCGTATTGATGGTGGCAGCCTTTTTCAATCGCGATTACCTCAAGGAAAAAGTATTTCTACTATCAGCCATTTTCCTGGCGCTGCTGGTGAGTTTCGGAAGCTATTGGCCCTATTTGTATGATCTACTTTTTCGCCTGCTTCCATTCTTCAATAAATTTAGAGTACCCTCAATGATTCTCATTTTGATGGAACTCATGGTTGCGCTACTGGCTGGGATTGGATTATTTACGCTTCTCAACCTTGATGATAAGCGCAAAGTGCAGCTATCGAAAAAGATGCTTATCGCCAGCAGCATTATGGGCGGACTCTTTGTGATCGTACTCCTGTTTAAGGGTGGAATCACTGGAGCATTTGGCCAGGCACTGGCTTCGTCGCCAAAATTTCACCCTCAATTGAGCACGGCCCGCATTGATATGTTTTATACAAGTTTGATCAAGGGTTTATTTATTGGGACTCTCGGTCTGAGCCTCATCTGGGCATTTTTTACTGAGAAAATCAATAAGCTTATTCTTTCACTGGCAATGCTTGCACTCGTCGTGCTAGAAGTGGGTCATATTGATATACGATTCACCAAAAATGCCATTCCCAAAAAGGTTGTGAAGGCGGGCACACAGGAAACGCCAGCTATTCTAAAATTAAAGCAGCTAACCGCGAAAAATCCAGGTCGTATCTTTCCCGTGCATTCACTCTTTGGATCAAATGGCTGGGCACTCCATGGTCTTGAGTCGATTGGTGGCTATAGTCCTGCCAAGCTAAAGATCCTTCAGGATTTTTTAAACTCAACTGAAATTGAGCAGACTTTTCTACCAAAATATTACGCGCAATCAGCTGGTGGTGCTTCTCCCAGACAAATTGGAGATGTAGATCCGTCACTCAGGAAGCGCCATCTTGATGTCCTGCGGAATTTGAATGTCAAATACCTGGTTTCTCCATATCCCATAAATGATCCACTCTTCAAGCTCATCGATCAACCTCTGCACATTATTCGGGGACAAAGGGCTCAGGTGCTCATTTATGAATTTATGGATGACTATGATCGTGCCTGGTTTGTAAAGGAAATTGAAACGTCAAGGACACCGAAGGAGATAAGCGCTCATATGGATACCACTTCCAAATCTCCGGCTGAGCTGGCTTTTGTCCTGGACCCGGACGGTAAACTCGAAAGTAGCTCATATGGGGTTGGGTCAGTCAGTGTGGTTGATCATTCACTTCAGTCACTGACGCTGACCACCAGAAATGCCAGTGATGGCTTCCTGCTGGTAAGTGAGGTCTATTATCCGGCAGGTTGGTCGGTCTATATGGATGACGACACCAAACTCGAAACCTTTGCTACCAATGAGCTTATTCGTGGCATCCCGGTCCCGGCTGGGGAGCATACGCTTACATTTGTTTATGAACCAGCAGCCGTGAGAGCAGGATTCAGACTTACAATATTATCCGCGCTCATCCTTTTAGGACTGGGTGGATTCCTCATCTTTCGCAGCAGGAAACGTTCTGAGCAAGATTAATGCGTGAATTCAGATCCACTACCAACATCAAGCTTGGGCTATTTCTCCTGAGCGTTCTGATCATTAGTGGTTCTCTACTTTATACCAATATACTTGTCAAGAAATTGAGGGATGACAATCTTCGCTTTCTTCACTATAACTCAAATCTATTGGCGAATGCACTTTCCGCTGATTTACAAAGCAAAGCCTATCTTGATGAACAGCGCGAATTTTTGAATTATAATGTAAAACTTTATGCAAATGCATTATCTGCCAATGTCTCAAGTATGGATTTTGCATTTAATCAAATTATTCGCAATATCCGCTTCCCGGTAATTATCACAGTGAATGAAGGGGGAGAGGAAGTCATTTATGCCCACCGTAACATTGAGATCGCAGATAGCATATCGGAGGCAAAGCTTCAAACATTTCTCTTCAATATTGTGGAGACCATGGATAAACAGAATGAGGCAATCCCGGTAAAATATCTTGATCAGGAGATCATGAGAATTCATTTCGGAAGGGTTGAGCCCAGGGAGTTTGAGGCAATTCTCGATAATATCATGCAAGCGGTCAATTTTCCCATGATACTGACCAGGACAAATGCTCAGGGATTGGTGGAAATTCAAGATCACACCCTTGAACTGGAACCAGATATTACCCCTGCTGAGAAACACAGCTTACTCCAAATAGCACTGCGAAGGATGGATGCCAAAAATGATCCAGTTCCGGTTGAATTTGGGAATAAAACGGTCATGCTTATCCATTATGAGGATTCTGGATTAATCTGGGCTTTGCGCTGGTTCCCTTTCATAGAATTCGGAATAATGGGAGTATTTATCCTCCTTGGATTTGCAGGTTTCCAATTTATTCGAAAAGCTGAACACCGGGGTATATGGGTCGGACTTTCGAAAGAAACAGCGCATCAGCTCGGTACACCTCTCTCATCGCTCATGGGTTGGATCGAACTCCTCAGACAGGAGGAAAAAACTGGAAAAACCAGGCAGATCATTGATGAAATGGATCATGATCTTCAAAGGCTAAATCAGGTTGCCGAACGCTTTTCAAAAATAGGGGCCGGCGTCAAATTGGAGGGTCTCTCAATAAAAGAATTGGTTGAACCTGTGCTTGGTTATGTCGAAAGACGAATTCCACAGTGGGGCAAGAGTATACAGATTGAACTGCATTGTCCTCAGGATTACCAGGTTTTAGCGCACGCCGAACTTTTTGGTTGGGCTATAGAAAACCTGCTAAAAAATTCAGTAGATGCCATAAAGGGAGATGAAGGCAGTATTCAAGTTCAGGTTATTCGTCGTGGTACCTGGGTACAAATATCGGTCCGCGACAACGGAGAAGGCATCCCGCTTAGAGACCACAAAAACATCTTCAGGCCAGGGTGGAGCTCAAAAAAACGCGGCTGGGGTCTGGGATTGAGTCTGGTGGAACGTATCATTAAAGAGTACCATCAGGGAGATATCACAGTGGAGTCTGCACCCGGTCAGGGGACCAGCTTTGAAATAAGCTTGAAAAGCGCGGCAAGTGACTGAAAATCCTCGATTTTTAAAGTGGGAAATTATGTTTGACATGCCACAGGGCGCCGTTTAGATTACGTCGCTTTTTTATGACCATAGGTTGTCATAGGCCAAGAATGAGAAGGAAAAGATTTGAAAACGTATAATGTAAAAGCAAGTGAAATCGAGAGAGACTGGTGGATCGTAGATGCCACAGATAAAACCCTGGGGAGGCTCTCAACCACAATTGCAACTATCCTTAGGGGAAAGCACAAACCAACCTTTGTTCCCCATCTTGACAACGGTGATTTTATCGTTGTTACCAATGCAGAAAAAATTCGTGTAAGTGGCAATAAAGAAGAGCAGAAAACATATTTTCGCCATAGTGGCTATCCCGGTGGCGCTCGGTTTACTTCTCTAAAACAGTTGCGGGAAAAGCATCCAGAGCGCATTCTTGAAAATGCTGTAAAAGGAATGCTCCCACACAATCGTCTTGGTCGTGCCCAGATCAAGAAGCTGAAAATTTACAGGGGTGACTCTCATCCACATGAGGCACAGCAACCCAAATCCCTTGAGGTAGGTTAGGTCATGAGTACATCAACAACATTTTATGCTACCGGAAAACGCAAAAGCTCCATCGCTCGAGTCTATATGACACCTGGCAAGGGAGTTATCAAAGTTAACAACCGCGAACTTGATGATTATTTTGGTCGCAAGACACTCAGGATGATTGTTCATGAACCATTGGAGTTGACAGAGAATAATGGTCGTTATGACATTTCTGTAAACGTAAATGGTGGTGGATTATCTGGACAGGCCTATGCAATTCGCCACGGAATTTCTCGTGCATTGCAGGGTGATAATAATGAACTGCGGCCAGCGCTTAAAAAAGCCGGTTTGCTAACCCGTGATGCTCGTAAGAAAGAGCGTAAAAAATACGGTTTGGCCGGTGCGCGTAAAGCCTATCAGTTCTCGAAACGTTAAAAAGTTTTTCAGGAGTTTTAATGCGTAATATTTCACTAGAGGATCTACTCGCTTCAGGTGCCCATTTTGGTCATATGACCAGTAACTGGGATCCAAACATGGCTGAATACATCTTCACCGAGAAAAATGGTGTTCACATTATTGATCTCTACAAGACCATTGAACAATTGAACAAGGCCGTCGATCTGGTGAGTTCAACTGTTAAAAAAGGTGGGTCCATTCTCTTTGTTGCAACCAAAAAAGCAGCCAAACAAGTTGTGGAAGAAGAAGCTGATCGCTGTGGCATGTTCCATGTGACGGAACGCTGGTTGGGTGGAACACTGACAAACTTCATGACCATAAAAAAATCTATCAAGCGCTTACATCTGCTTGAGAAGGACGATACCAGCGGAATTGCTGAAACATTGACCAAAAAAGAGCTTCTGATGCGTACGCGTGAACGTAATCGGTTACAGACACAGCATCGTGGTATCAAGGATATGCGACGTTTACCAGATGTTGTCATTGTGATCGACGCTAAGAAAGAGACAATCGCCATTGCTGAAGCCACTCGACTGGAAATTCCTATTATTGCTGTTGTAGATACAAATACAGATCCTCGAAAAATTGATATTCCGGTTCCAGCAAATGATGATTCAATTCAGGCGGTTCGTTTACTGGTTGGAGGCCTTGCAGATGCGATTCTTGAAGCAAAAGGCATATCCAACGTTAAAGAAACTGAAGAAGCAACCGCTTAATACTCAAAATATTTAAACCTGGAGAATTTGTAGAATGGCTATAACAGCTGCTGCGGTAAAAGAGCTGCGTGACAAAACTGGTGTCGGAATGATGGAGTGCAAGACAGCACTTACTGAGGCTGATGGAAATATTGAAAAAGCTATTGAACTCCTTCGTAAGAAGGGTATGTCCAAAGCAGCAAAAAAAGTTGGTCGAGCCACCAAAGAGGGTTTGATTTTCAGCTACATTCATGCTGGCGGAAAACTTGGCGCACTCGTTGAAGTTGCCTGCGAAACTGATTTCGTTGCAAATACGGATCAATTCCAGGAATTAGGTCACAGCATTGCTATGCACGTGGCAGCCGCCGCTCCAGAAGTTGTAAAGCGGGAGGAAGTATCTACTGAAGCCCTGGATAAGGAATCAGAGATTTTCAAAGCACAGGCATTGAGCCAAGGCAAACCTGAAGCCATTGTCGAAAAAATTGTGAGTGGTCGTCTGGAAAAATATTACAAGGAAATCGTTCTTATGGAACAGTCCTATGTGAAGGATCCCGATAGAACCATTACAGATCTGTTGAATGAGACGATCTCTTCATTGGGCGAGAACATGTCAGTTACTCGCTTCCAGCGTTTCGCAGTTGGAGAATCCATCGCCGCAGCAGAATAATCCTATAAAATATAGGCGGAATTATGGCAGCCGGATCGATCTACAAGCGTATACTCCTTAAACTAAGTGGTGAATCGCTGGCAGGTGATTCGGCTCTTTCTATTGATACAAAAATCCTTGATCAGATGACAACTGATCTGCAAGCGGTTGTTGATTTGGGTGTTGAGGTCGGCATTGTGATAGGTGGGGGCAATATTTTTCGTGGATTATCTCAAAAAGCCAAGGACATGAATCGTGTTGCTGCCGATCATATGGGTATGTTGGCAACCGTTATTAATGCTATTGCCCTTGGGGACGCCGTGAAACGGAAAGGGATGCAAGCCAGCGTCCTCACTGCAATTGAGATGAACAAAATAGCCGCACCATTTTCCCAGAGAGAGGCTATACAGGATCTCTCCGAAGGTAAAATTGTAATTTTTGCTGCAGGTACTGGAAATCCATTTTTTACGACTGATACGGCTGCAGCCCTGCGCGGTATCGAGATCAGCGCAAATGTTTTGCTGAAAGGGACCAGAGTGGACGGTATTTATTCGAGTGATCCTGAAAAGGATACCAAAGCTGAATTTTTACCTGCTCTGAGCTATGATGAAGTCATCAATAGAAATTTAAGAGTAATGGATCAGACTGCTTTTGCTCTTTGTCGGGAAAATAATCTTGCAGTGCATGTCTTTAATATGGAAATTCCAGGAAATTTATTAAGAGTGGTGCAAGGTGATGCCATTGGATCTGTAGTAGGAGGAAATCATGCTGAATGAATTATTTAAAGATGTTGACCATAGAATGCAAATGTCTGTGGAGCATGTAAAACACGAGTTTACGGGATTGCGGAGTGCGAGAGCTTCGGTAACCCTTGTAGAGCATATTAAGGTACCCTATTACGGGAATCCCACCCCCTTGAATCAAGTTGCCAATTTGAGTGTCCCAGAACCCCGTCTCATCGTTATTCAACCCTGGGAGAAGAGCCTGACTGCCGAGATAGAAAAAGCCATTATGACTGCAGATCTGGGGTTAAATCCAGTAAACGATGGGGTTATGATACGAGTTCCAATTCCAGCGCTTACCGATGAGCGTAGAAAAGAGTTGATCAGGCACATGCATAAATTGGCTGAGGAAGGTCGCATAGGTATTCGCAACGTTCGTCGAGATGCCAATGATCAGTTAAAGAAAGCTGAAAAGGAACATGAAATTTCAGAGGATAATTTCAAGCGGGCAGTAGACAATGTGCAGGAAATGACCGACAAACATATCACGGAGATTGACGATGCCGTGAAAACCAAAGAAGAAGACATCATGTCCGTATAGACGGTTTCTATTATTTTAGGATATAAATAAAGCTCCGATTAAACCGGAGCTTTTTTTGTTTATAGAGCTATGGTTTACAGCTTTTCTGAGTTTTTTTCAAGATAGGAAGCGACACCAGCAAAATTTTCTTGCATTGTATCGTCTCCATCCTGCCAGCCTGCAGGACATACTTCACCATGCTTCTGGTTAAAGGAGAGGGCATCTACCATACGCAACATTTCATCAATGTTTCGGCCGAGTGGCAGGTCATTGATCACAGCATGACGTACAATACCATCCTCGTCAATCAGGAATGATGCTCTTAACGCAACATCACCATTGACTGTGGTTTCTTCTTCCCCATCTTCAGTCAGAACGGAAGCTGGTGTGGAACCTTTAAGCACATCATATGCTCTGGCAATTTTCTTTTCGATATCAGCAAGAATAGGGTACTGGATATCACCGATACCACCATTTTTTACATCCGTATTCTTCCAACCATAATGACTCCACTTTGAATCCACAGAGCAGCCTATGACCTGGACACCGCGCTTTTCAAATTCGGCCAATCGATGGTTGAAAGCCAGGATCTCAGTCGGGCATACAAATGTAAAATCAAGGGGATAAAAGAATAAGACAACTTTTTTGCCTTTGTAGTCAGAAAGACTGATCTCTTTGAATGAGTTGTCGCCCATGATGGCCACTGCTTTGAAATCTGGTGCTGGATTCGTTACTATCATTTTTTTGTTTCTCCCATTTAAGTGTATCTGGTTTTATACCATTTTATTAAGTAGTAATCATTACTATTAATTTAGAACTAACACAAGCTGCTGCAAGTGATTAATCATTGCAATATGAACGAGAGATTGTGATGGATCGGATTGAGCGGGAAGAGTTCCAAATATTTTCTTTGGAAATTGACATTCCCGCGATGTAAACTGAGCCTGCTCAATAAGAAGTTACACTACCCTATAAGCGAAAGGATTATCCATTGAACAGGTTAGTCAGATTTGTTGGCCCCCTCCTGATATTTCTACCTCTTTTACTACCAGCGCAGATACAGGATCGCTATATCACCAGTACGGTGGAAAAATATTTTGCCCGGAATAGAACTGCCCCGACTATCCTCTCAGCTGAAGTCGTCGATGATTTCATGTACGGGAGAACCTTAAAAATTCGCATTCAGGGACATAGAAATAGTGAGAATGAAGACCTTGGGTTTGCATTTGGAGCTGCAGCAGCTGTGGCAAATCAGGCTTCTGACAGTTTTGAATATCTCTGGATTGAGATGGATGTTCGCTACAAAGCACTTGAAACGACGGTCGCAGTTGCACCCGCTACATGCAGTATCGAGGCAATTGTACAGAAATCCCGCAGCTTTAGCGATTGGTGGGAAGACTGTCTGGAGATACTATAAGTTCTGTCCCATAATTACATTAAGAATTTGCCTTTCGCACACAGCCTCTATAAAAAACCCATTAACCTTTTTGGAATTCGCGCTCTAATTTGGTGATGCAGGTTGGAATGGTCTTTGCGCCCGTTTAGATTAGCTCGGTTTTTAATTATTTAAGGAGTTTTAATACTATTATGATCGCAAACATTATGCTTATGGCACAACCATCAGGTGGACAGGCCGGGAATCCCATTTTGAGCTTTCTCCCTATTATCCTGATGTTTGGTGTTTTCTATTTTTTATTGATCAGACCTCAGACCAAACGGCAAAAAGAAGCTGAAAAGATGCGCTCTGAACTCAAAAAGGGTGACCACATCATCACCGCTGGCGGAATTCATGGAACGATTGAGGGAATCAAGGACAACGATATCCTACTTGTGAAAACTGGCACAGACACCAAACTGCATGTTGGTAGAACAGCAGTTACGACGGTGAAAGACAAATAATATCATGCTGTACGAAATTCAAACCTATGGCAAGGAAGTTCTCAGAACCAAGACAAATGAGATCCCGGAGATCGATAACGATCTGAGGGTATTTGTTGCCAATATGTTTGAAACCATGTATGCCGCCGAAGGTATTGGTTTGGCAGCCCCACAAGTGGGTAGATCCATAAGACTCTTTATCATCGATTTATCCCCCATGGATGAAACGGAAGGTAGAAGAGTATATGTAAATCCAGTGATCCATGAATACGGAGATGAGATAGACGAATATGAAGAAGGTTGTCTCAGTATTCCTACTATTCGGGAGATCGTGACTCGCCCAACCAGTGTGCGGATCAGTTACCAGGATATGGATGGTGAGCAACATGATGAAGTAATTGATGGGTTTTTGGCCAGGGTGATCCAGCATGAGTATGATCATCTGGAGAAAACGCTATTTGTTGATCACCTAAGCTCGTTAAAAAGATCGCTACTAAAGAAAACGCTCAAAAAGATTGCCAGCGGAGAAATTAAGGTAGAAGCTTCAGAAAATTTTGAACTTTAGCGACTGCCCGGGGCTTACTTCATCTTAGCGTCAACCCCGGGATCTCACATTTCAGCGATTAGATTTTTCACTTCAAAGACACGAAATGATTTGAAACACTATGAATAAATCTTCATTGCTCAAAATTGTCTTCATGGGAACCCCTGATTTTGCTGTTCCTGCATTGAGAACATTACACCAAAGCAGGCACTCAGTGGTCTCAGTGGTTACGGTGCCAGATAAACAGCAGGGCAGGGGTCGACGTGAACAACCCTCAGCAGTAAAAGTTACCGCCATTGAGCTTGATCTTCCGGTCATCCAACCTGAATCCCTCAATTCAGAAGACTTTATTAATACTCTGGAAAGTTTGTCACCTGATCTTATCGTTGTGGTCGCATTCAGGATACTTCCTGAATCTGTATTTACACTTCCCAGGTTGGGCTCATTCAATCTGCATGCATCCCTGCTCCCCAAATATCGAGGTGCTGCCCCAATCCACTGGGCTTTATTGAATGGAGAGACTGAAACGGGAGTTACTACCTTTTTCCTGAAACGGAGCGTCGATACAGGCGGTATAATCAAACAATCCAAAGTATCTATTGTACCCGAGGATAATCTCTACAGCCTCTATGACAAATTGTGTCTAACAGGAGCAGATCTTGTTCTTGAAACAGTCAACATGATCGCCAATGGGAATGCCGAAGCAAAAGACCAGAATAATGATCTTGCCACTCCAGCACCCAAAGTGACATCAGAAACACGCGAATTAGACTTTAATGAGAGCGCAGAGCAATGCCATAACCGTATCAGAGCATTCGCCCCAAAACCGGGTGCTTATACGACCCGCGATGGAAAGATGCTCAAAGTTCTATTGTCACGAATTGTCGAAGGTGAGGGAGAACCGGGTCGCATCATTCGCCTCTCCAAGACCTCCTTTGCAGTAGCGTGCAGGGACAAGGCATTAGAAATCTGTTCCCTCCAACCCGAAAGTAAAAAAGCCATGGATGCTGAATCTTATTTGCGTGGCTATCCTATTCAACAGGGAGAAATATTTGGCTAGAACACCTCGGGATGTCGCCTACCAGACCCTGCTTTCAGCCGAGAAGGACAGCTCACTGGGTATTGACGAGTTGCTTTCCAATGCACTTCAACAGAGTGGACTTACTTCCCAGGAAAAAGCCTGGATCATGGAGCTGGTCTATGGTGTAACGCGTTTGAAACTTCAACTGGACACGTGGATAAGCATCTCCTTTAAGGGGCGGTATCGGAAGGCACAACACGCCCTGAAGACGCTTCTTCGCATGGGTGCATTCCAATTGAAGTATATGCACACATCTGATCATGCTGCCATTAATGAAACGGTCGCCTTGAGCAAGCGTGTTAAACAGGGACAATCAAGTGGCCTGGTGAATGCAGTTCTCAGGAAAATTCAAGGTCTTGAGTTGAATGATCTACTCAATCAGACAGAAGATGAAATCGAAAGACTTTCTATCGAAACCTCTCACCCGCAATGGTTGCTCGAAAAGTGGATATCACGCTACAACCGGGAGGACATTCGCAAACTCTGCCAACACGACAACGAGGCACCGACTGTCTGGATCAGACGGAACATATTGGTGGTGGGAGCCGACGAATTTGAATCTTTTCTAAAAGCATCCGAGTTGGAATATGAAAGATCTGAAATACTTGATGTCTTTTACCGTATTGGCAGCTCTTCTGCACTCTTGAATACCAGGGAATTTCATCAGGGCTGGTTCTCAATGCAGGATCTGGCAGCAGGTATTGTGGCTTCACTGATCGATCCCGATGTGGGGGACACTATTGTTGATGCTTGCGCAGCCCCTGGAGGGAAAATGGCCTTTATATCAGAACTGTCAGGGGGACAGGCAACTATTTTCGCCTATGACGCCAGTAAAGCCAGATTGAAAAGAGTGCAAGAAAACATACACCGCCTTGGATTAAAGCAAATTGAGGTAGCTGAACTGGATGCCTCTCATCAAGAAATGATCGAATCCAATAAAATATTGCTGGATGTGCCCTGCTCTGGCACGGGTGTCCTCAACAGGAGACCTGATGCCCGTTGGAAACGGCAACCCTCTGATATAATCTCTCTGACAAGTATTCAATCAAACATCCTCAGAAACAGTTGGAAATATCTGAGGCCAGGAGGTTTGCTGGTTTATGCCACCTGCACCCTGGAACCTGAAGAAAATTGGCAGCTCGTGGATTCGGTTATTGAACAATTGGAGGGTGCCCGGGTTGAAGCCATTGATGATGAAAAATACAAACCATACATTGATGAAAGAGGTGCGCTGTCTACATTACCATGGAGCCACGATATGGATGGAATGTTTGCAGTAAAGATTAGAAAAGCGATATGAAATTACTTAGAGATTATTTTTTCATTTTTGCAGCTATTGGGATCGTTGTGGCCCTGGCTTTGAACAATATCATTCTGCCTCTATATGTAAATTGGAATGATGAGATCCGTGTGCCCAGTCTGACACATACAGACCTGAATAAGGCAACTGAAATTCTGAAAGAAAGACGACTGGAATGGACGATCAAGGACACCATTTTCAGGCGTGATATCCCCAGTCGATTTATTATGGACCAATATCCAGAAGCCGGTCAGATGGTCAAAGAAAACCGTAAGATCCAACTGACCATCAATTTGCCTCCAGCCAAACTGGAAATGCCTGATATCATCGCCATTACGGAGCGTCAGGCAAAAATCGCATTGGAACGTCTGGGACTGATATTGGTGGAGACCCTATCAGATTCATCCGATCTATACGAGAGAACGGTGGTGATAGGTCAATCCGTTATAGCAGGGATGCCTGTTGCACCAGGTGATTCGATATCGATCACGGTCAGTCTGGGAAAAAGAAATTTAAAGAAAATCATGCCGGAGTTGCTCAATAAGGGATTAGAGGAAGCTCAACGAATATTGGCATCTGAAGGATTTGTGCTGGGAGAAGTTCAAACCACCCAAAATTCTGAGCTTTTACCTAATACAGTCGTTTCTCAGTCAGTACCTGCAGGAAAAGAGTTCCCCAGGGAACGCGTGATAAATGTTGATCTAATGATAACGGATGGGTTCTAATTGACTCTTAATCGTAGACCACAAATAGCTCCCTCTGTTCTTTCTGCTGATTTTTCAAGATTGGGTGAGCAGATCAGATCTGTGGAAGACCAAGGTGGGGAAGTATTACACCTGGATGTCATGGATGGCCATTATGTTCCCAATCTGACCTTTGGTCCACTCCTGGTCAAGGCGATGAGAAAAATGACTGATATGGTGCTTGAAGCCCACCTCATGATCTCAGACCCTGATGAATACATTGAACATTTTGTTGCTGCAGGAGCCGATATCGTGCTCATTCATCCATCCACATGCCCGTCAGTTGATCAAACCTTGCAAAACATCAAATCCCTGGGCGCCGGAGCCGGCCTCGTGGTCAACCCTGATGAGAAATTATCCATTGTAGTGCCTTTTCTCGAGGAGTTGGACCAATTGCTTATCATGTCTGTTGTCCCTGGTTTCGGGGGACAGTCCTTTATGCCGGAGGTATTGAACGATCTTCCCGATTTTCGACCCGTCCTTGAAAAAAATAATGTATTGGTCGAAATTGACGGTGGCATCAATAAGAGCACGATCGGGTCGATCACAGATCTGGGCATACACAGGTTTGTTGCCGGTTCTGCAGTATTCAACATGGCTGCTACACCTGGAGAAAATTTTAAAACCTTGCAATCCCTTATTTCCGCAACCTAATGAATACAAAATCCCTTCAGACACATGAACTGGTTCGAAAGGCCATTCACATAAACACCAGCTTGATCCCACTCATTTACTGGTTTTTCCTGGAGAGACATCTGACACTACAAATCGTTATATTTCTGAGTCTGGGCTTTTTATCCGTAGATTATTTACGTCTTAGATCTTCCATGGTTGAAAAAATATTCATGAAAGTTTTTGGGTCTGCTCTCAGGCAGCATGAGCACAATAAATTAACCGGCGCGACTTATGTATTTACCGGAGCGGTTGTTTGCATTTTTCTCTTCCCGAAAGAGATTGCGGTGCCTGCTCTTCTCATACTTTCCATCTCTGATACGGTTGCTGCACTGGTCGGGATCCCATTTGGGAAGCACAAGTTTTTGAAAAAATCCCTTGAGGGCAGTACCGCTTTTTTTATAAGCACATCAATTATTTTATATTTCTTTGTACCACATTCACTCCTCGTCATTTTTGCCATTGCTTTGGTAGTAACCCTCGCAGAGGCATATCCCATGAACCTGGATGATAATTTCCTCATTCCTATTTTATCAGGCATTTTATTAAGTCTATCAAGTATGATATAGTCTGGTCCCGTCTACTCCCATGACATTTCTAAATCCCTTCTATCTCTGGTTTCTACCTCTAATTACAGTTCCAATAATCATTCACTTACTGGCCAAGCGAAAAAGCAAATTAATTGATTTTCCTTCTCTGAAGTTTTTGAAGCTCCTTGAGCAGGATGCGCTGAGAAAATTTAATATAAAGCAGCTCATCCTCCTGATCATCCGCACACTTATGATTCTATTTATCATTCTGGCGTTTGCCCGTCCCGGTCTGGATACAGACAGCGGTTTTGGTTTACACTCCGGGAGTATTGATCTTCTCATTATTGGAATTGACAACACAGCTTCGAATCGATCGAATTTCGAAGATCTGGATAAAAAGTGGCTCGATGAATTTGGGTCAGAACTAACTGGGAAGGGCTACAAAGTTCTGTATTCCGGATTAACCGATCTTCAATTGCACGAATCGATTCATGAGATTGAGTCTGGGTTTGGCGATATTTATGCCCAGGACTTTGTTGAAAGACTTTTCAGCCAAATAGATCTGGATCAATATGAGCGCAGGTCATTTTTATGGTTAGGAGATGGTCAGGATGCCAGGCTCCGACTGGAAACCTTGACAAACTGGAATAAATACCTCCTTATAAACCCCATTCGAAGGGATGTATCGATCAACAACATCAAGCTGCCTGCATTGGGCGTGCGTCTTAATGAATCGTATTCAATGATGGTTGAACTGGGAAGATCGCCTGATATGCAACAATCCGTTGGACTTGAACTTACCATAAACGACAAACGACAAAATCAAATTGCAGTGGAAGCCAATATGGGGGCAGCCGAGATATCAGGTCGTGTCGAAGAAAGTGGCTATCAGACCGGTCAGGTCATTTTACCAGCAGATGATGCTAGTTATAACGACGAACGCTATTTCATCCTGCCAGCAGCAGGAGGTATTCCCGTTCAAATACTGCGATCGAGGCAAATACCTGATTTTTGGAATATCATTGGATCAGCAGTAAAAGATCAGGGAATTAATCTCAGCATACGCATTCTGGATTATCCTGAAGTCGATAACCTTGATCTAAGCAAGGGCGGAACGATCATTGTGGATGATGCCAGCGTGTTAGAAGCGTATAACTGGAACAGATTGCGGACTTTCATATCGAATGGGGGACAATTGATTGTGTTTGGTAATGGGGGAGAGGCCATGACCAGCATTTTGGGATTCAAATCTCAGCTTGTCGAGGAGCGTAATCTGTCTGCTCTGGGATTATTTATTACCGGGGAGGCGACAAAACAGATCAACACAACGCCGCTGAAAGCGATCGTTGAACAGAACCGGCTGAAAGTATTCAAGCGTTTCAAGAGCGCTGGTGATGAATTGGACGAGACCTGGGTTCGGTATCTGGATGAACAACCCTTTCTGGGCGCAAATAAGTTTGGGAAAGGCCGGATTGTCTGGTTCAATACCGAGTTTGGTATGCATGCCAATAACCTTCCCGTGCTCGGAATGTTTCCTACACTGATTATCCAGCTTGCACAATCGCAGGAGATAAAGGCGCAGTCAGAAATGTACAATTATAGCATTGGAGATACGCTTCATTTTTACCCAACCGCTTCGATGAACCAGAACACACCTTATGGTGTGCAGCGTCCGGATGGGAGTATTGATTATCTGACACCTGACACCAATTACACATTGCATTACGCCACTACTAATTTGCCGGGTGTCTATAAGCTCAGTCGGGGACGACAGATCCTTCAACCTGTTGCGGTCAATATATCCACTCACGAGGCTGCTGCTCACAGCAAGTCATACGCTTTTGATGCCAGCGACATCGTGGTTAGCAACGAGCAATCCGAAACGCGGGCTCAATTTTTGAAACAGGGATCAAATATAGCGGTTTGGCCATTTCTGTTTATGTTGGTGTTTATATTAATGTTAATCGAAACGTATTTATCCAGAATAAAGGCGACATGGCGACAAAATGTTTGAAACCACACTAGAGAAAGAAAAAGCCCTCCTTGTTGGCGTAGCTCACGGTGAACAATCTCTATCCGATGTTGAGGAAAACCTCGCTGAACTTGGTTTGCTGACGACCACAGCCGGGGCAGTGGTGTGCGGAGAGATCATGCAGAAGCGCAACCAGTTGCATGCTGCTCATTATGTAGGGAAGGGCAAGGCTGAGGAAATTGTCGCCAAAGTCGAGATGCTGAAGGTTGATATTGTGATTTTTGATGATGAACTTTCTCCTGCCCAGACGAAAAATCTGCAAAAGATGTTCAAAAAAGCCAGAGTCATGGATCGAAGTACATTGATTCTGGACATATTTGTTCGTCATGCCAGCAGCAAAGAATCCAAAACCCAGGTTGAACTGGCTCAATTGCAATATTTGCTTCCCCGACTCACCCGGGCCTGGACGCATCTTGAGCGTCAGCGAGGAGCTACTTCAACACGGGGAGGAATGGGAGAGACTCAGATAGAGATCGATAGACGTCTCATCCGTAATCGAATCTCCTTGCTTAAAAAAGATCTCAAAAAAATAGAAATTCAGCGGGACACCAGAAGGAAGCAGCGTGACGAGATGTTCAAGGTGGCTCTGGTAGGCTATACTAACGCTGGAAAATCCTCACTTATGAATCTCCTGTCTGATGCCGGGGTTCTGGTAGAGAATAAGCTATTTGCAACACTTGATACTACCGTCAGGAAGGTCAGTATCCTCGACAACGAGATCCTCCTGAGCGATACGGTCGGGTTTATCCATAAATTGCCCCATCATCTGGTAGCTTCCTTTAAAAGCACCCTGCAGGAAGTTGCTCTGGCTGATCTGATCCTCATCGTAATCGACTTGAATGACCCACAATATGAAAAGCATCTTGACACCGTCAACGAAGTATTGATGGAACTGGGTGTGTCTGAAAGTCAGACACTCACTGTTTTTAACAAGATCGACCTTATCGAATCTCAAGAAACCTTATCAGGTGCTTTGAAGGAACATTCAGAGGCCGTTCCTGTATCAGTGCTTCGACAGATAAATATCCAGAAACTGGAAGAAAAAATCATCGAGATCAGACAAAGTGGCTATGTGCTCGAAACGCTTACCATCGAACACTCTCAACAAAAATTTTTAGCTTTCCTGCACCGTACAGCTGAAGTCCTGAATGTTGAGTATGAAGAAGATCATATACGCGTAGAGGTTCGTGCCAGGGCGAATGCCATGGAGCAGATCAGGAGCGAGAGTCGCGCAGGGATGGACCGATAATGGCAGATCCAACAATTGGTTTGGTCCTGGGAAGTGGTGCCTCACGGGGATGGGCGCATATCGGTGCCATCGAAGCTCTGGAAAAACATGGTATTCATATAGGTCTTATTGTGGGTGCCAGCGCTGGTTCATTCATTGGGGCTGCCTATGCAGGTGGTGGTTTAGAGCAAGTTAAGAAGTTTGCTCTCGACATGGATTGGAAAGCTGTCTTGTCCTATCTGGATCTGGCTTTTCCCAGATCCGGGTTCATCGAGGGGAAAAAAGTTGCGAAACTTATTGAGAATTTTACACGTGTTAATGAATTTGAAGATCTGAAGATCCCACTTCTTATGGTTGCCACCAATATGCATACCGGGAAGGAAGTTATCCTTTCCCAGGGCAACGTAAAAGATGCCCTGAAAGCCAGCATGGCAGTACCAGGATTACTCACGCCAAAATTGATAAAGAATGAATGGCTTGTCGATGGAGGTGTTGTAAATCCCTTGCCTGTTGATGTTTGTCGGAATGCTGGAGCTGATATTGTCATCGCAGTGGATATCAATTCAGAACGGATTGCCAAAAACCATGATCTTGACAAAAATGAGAATTGGGTGAAAAGCTCCGAGAAAATGGAGAAGACGCGACTGGAAGTCGTAAAAGCGTGGACAGAGCGTTTTGGATCAACTGGTAAAACAGTAAGCACCAAAATTGACAAATGGTTTAGTCGTGAGGAGCAGGCTCCCCACATTTTTGATGTTTTAGGCTCTTCTATTAATATCATGCAAACCAAGATCGAAGAAATGAATCTGCAAACACATTCGCCAGATATCCTGATCGCACCTCGCCTGGGGGATATGACTTTTTTCGATTTTGATCACGCTGAGAGAGCGATCGAAGAAGGCTTCAAATGCTGCGAAAAATCGCTACCCGATATCATGAAAAAGATAGAGGCGTTTCAAGAAACAGAATAACTTTCCTGTCGAAATACTCCCGCGGTTGAGCTTACTTGACAATCGTTAAGACGAGGTAATCCTGATGACCATACCTGCCGGGAGGAAATGACATCCTTCGGGAACACTTCGACCTGCCTACGCGTGCTTCGAGACACCGCTTGGCGGGTTTCAGCCTCAGCAAGACGCTATGGCAAGGCAGGCATGCTCAGTGTGACACCGCAGTATGACGAGTTTGCCTGACCGTTTTATGGGTTTTATGTGCAACACAAAAAAAATCTCTATTCTTAACAAATTACTGAATAATCTTTTGCTATTCGCAGGGTAAGGCACTTTATTTGCACTTCTCCAATTTGGAGAAGGAACGCGAGAAAGTGAGCTTGAAATATGGCAAATGAGGCAACGGGTAAAAAGGCTCTGGCAATTTTAAAAGAGCAATATGCTGATAAATTTGTTTCCATAAATCGGGCGATGAGGTCCATTCACCGAGGCGACAGAATATTTGTGCACACAGCCTGTGGTGAACCCCAATATCTTCTTAGATCCCTGGTCGAATATATAGAATCTGAACCGAAGGCTGTCTTTGACGCTGAAGTGCTGCAGGTATGGTCACTGGGTCTGGCTCCCTATGCCCAGGAGAAATTCAAGCATAATTTCAGGCATAATTCCTTTTTTATCGGTAACAGCACACGGGGTGCCGTCAACAGTGGACTGGCTGACTACACACCCATCTTTCTCTCTGAAATACCCAAACTATTTCAATTGGGTCATGTGCCTGTTGATGTGGCATTGATCCAAACCTCTTGCCCTGACCCCCACGGCTACATGAGTCTGGGTGTGAGCGTGGACATCGTCAAGGCTGCGACTGAAAAAGCTCAAACCATAATTGTTCAGGTAAACCCGCAGATGCCCAGGGTTCATGGCGATGGGTTCATACATATCTCTGATGTGGACTACATAGTTTATCATGATGAGCCCCTGTTGACTTATGAAGATGATCTTGATAATGAGGTGGCAGATAAGATCGGCAAGTATGTCGCCACTTTGATCGAGGATGGCAACACCATCCAGGTTGGTTATGGCTGTTTGCCAAATGCCATTTTATCAAATTTGGAGCACAAAAAACATCTGGGTGTGCACACAGAACTCCTGGGAGATGGACTCGTAGAACTCATGAAATCCGGGGTTATCGACAATTCAAAAAAATCCATCAATAGAGGCAAAACCATCGCAACGTT
>CAZVSF010000005.1:0-33956 GCA_964630195.1 uncultured Lentisphaeria bacterium | reverse complement strand
TTAAAGTTTTCATGATGCTCTCCCTGTCTTCTTGTTAGTGACAGGTGAAAAGTACGATATAAGGATCATCTTTTTGTAGGGGACTCCCCCATTATATGGTGGAAATGGTCCTCTATTCAGTGGGGATCCTCGCTAAGTAATTGCATCCCATAACCCTTAAAGCCCAAGTGAGTCTCATAAATGTGCGTTAAGCGCTCGCTGGGATTGAAAGAAGGGATCAAAACTGTCGCCCCTGTAAAAATGAGACATTTTTAATAACTGCACCACCATTATTGAGCTTACCATTTGTGCGGTGCTTCCTCCCCAAAGACCTGAAATCTTCCTCTGAGGCAAAGGCTCGATTGTATACAACAAAGCATGTATTATATTCTACCTGAAAAATCAATAATTATTGGAATTTACTCATGTCAATGCGGACCAAAGCTCTGATGGTAGATGAAGATCGTCCAACACGAGTTCTCATTGTTGAAGATGATCCTCAAATGGCCAAATTTATCACTTTTAAATTGGGCTATTTAGGCTACAGAGTCGCTGGACAGGCGAGCAACGAGTCAGGGGCCATTCAACTCGCCAAGGAACTCAAACCTGACTTGATATTAATGGATATTATTTTGGACAATGATGATGATGGTATCATCGCCGCCCAAAAGATCCACTCCTTTACAGATATACCCATTGTCTATCTCACAGCGCATGAAGATGATGAACTCTTTCAACGCGCCAAGATCACCAAACCATTTGGGTACCTGTTAAAACCCTTCAATGATCGTGATCTGAACCTGGTGATTGAAACAGCCACGTATCGGCAGGAGAAAAAGCGAGAGCTCGTCCAGGAATTGGAAAATGCCCGCAGCATTATTGATAGTGCTTTTGTCATGATCATTACCCTCAATAAAGAGGATAATATCGTCGAGTTCAATCAGGCTGCGCAATGGGTACTTGGTTATGACCACGAGGAAGTCTTTGGCCAGTATATTTTAGACTATTTAGTTAATCCAGATGACCTCCCCCTCATAAAAACCAATATCGCACGGGGGCGAAGAACCCAGATGGAGATTGAATTCATTCTAAAGGATGGTCAACATATGGCCTGCATGTTGTCACTCTCGATTCTTCGAGATTCCCAGAATAACCCCAATGGCATTCTGATGATCTCACATTAGCCAACAAGTTGATTCTAATTTAGTTAAAGAAATGTAAAGCAGGGCTAAACTAAAAATTATTTGAGTTCAGGGTGTACACTCAGATTTCTGCTCTCTTTAAGGAGACAGAAAAACAGGTTCCTTTATTTATCTCACTCTCTACATTGATTTCACCGCCAAGTTTATCTACAAATTCTTTTACCAGGATTAATCCCAGACCACTACTGGATTCTCCGCTGGTACCCTTGCGTTTGAAGGTGTTTCCCAGCGTAAAAATATTTTCATATTGATCTGGGGGGATACCAATACCAGTATCGGCTATTTTCACGACCACTTCGGATTCGGATTGGGTTGCTGAGATAACAATTTCACCGCCTCGAGGTGTATATTTTATGGCGTTTGAGATTAAATTCCTCATAATCCCGGAGAACATATCGGAATCTGCATTTACAAAAATTTGCTCCTTGATCTCATTTCTCAAGGACAAACCTTTTCCAATAGCCTGATCCTTGTGCATTGAAAGCACTGGTTCTATATGCTCCGGCAAATCCAACCGATCTATATATACCTGCATTGTGCCTGTTTGAATGCGTGACCAGATCAACAGATTTTCCAGGAGCCTGAAGGTGTTGCTGCTTGCTTCACTCATGGTTGTTAACAATTCCAGGACCTTTTCCCGTGACAGTGATGGAAAAACATCTATGGCCGTTGCCAACAATTGCATCGTGCTACCCACTGGTGATCTGAGATCATGTGAGATAATGGAGAAAAATTTATTTTTAGTGGCAACCAGGTCTTCAAGCTCCTTACGTTGTGCATCCACCAGTTGCAATGCCTTGCGTTTCGATAAATACAAAAAAATTAGAACAAATGAGACCACCAATATCATGATGAGCACCAAGGCCAGATAGAGTTGAGATCGTCTTTGCTCATCCAGCTTCATTTTGATCAACTGATTCTCGAAATTCAGGGTATTTATCTGTATGCGTCGCTCTTCTCGTTCATGAAAATTTTTCATCCCGCTGATTTTCAATTCAGCCAGTCTATCAGCCAGGGCTTTGGTAGAGGCCACCTGTTGAGATAAATATTCGTAAGCACTTACCAGATCACCCTCTTTACGATACATTTCTGCCAATACGCCATAGAGACGATTTTCCATTTTTCTCTGTTGAGCATCAGTAGCCAGGTTCAGCCCCACTTTTACAGTATCAATCCCGGCTTGAGGCTGACCCATCTCAAAGAGGGAGCGGCCCATGTATTCATATATCTGGGATGACACGAGAACATCCTTTGAGTCAATTTTCGAATTTATTGCGCGGGTCAAATACTGGAGAGATCGTGCATAATTCTTCAATTCATATTCAATTTTACCCAGATTTTTCAGGGTGATAACGATTCCATGAATATTGTTCATCTCAGTGTGGATAATATATGATCGCATCACAAATTTTCGGGCGACCTCAAACTTTTCTTGGCCAAAGTAAATTTCCCCAATCTGATCAAGACAAATTGCAACCCCAAGACTGTCCCCGGGCTGGCTGACTTGATCGGCATAAACGGCTAAACTTTTATTGAAATAATCTAGTGCTTCATCGAGTAGGTCCAGGTCTTTATATATATTTGCCAGTGAATACTGGACCCAGGCTTGTCCTTCGCTGTACCCTTCTTCAGCATAATGTGACTCAGCCTTGGTAATATAATTGATGGCGTCATCGTATTCGCCCATGATCCGGTAGATATTCCCCAATAATGAATAGCTGACAGCCGCATCCCGATGATCTCCAGTTCTTGTGGCATAGTCGATGGCTGATAAATAGTACTCGATGGCACCTGCGTTATTTCCCTCTGCAGATTCTAGCTTGCCAAATTCAATTAAGACCCTGGCAATGAGCTCATCATTTTTCAAATGCTGGGCGAGTTGAAGTGCCTGTTTCTGAAAATCTCTGGAACGCACCCTGTTTCTATGAACGTTGTAAAATATACCTTGATAATAATGCACCTGTGCCAATCGGAGTTGATCCTGCGCCACCGCATTACTCAAGGAATCCAGAGTGCTCTCAACCAAAACTGAGTCCGTTTTAAACCGAAATCTTTTTAATTGATCCAGATGGGAGATAAACTTATCCACACCCTTCAGGGATGTCTGATTCGACTCAAAGGTTTTCCCAGGCACAGCTCCAGGTGTTGAGAGGAGTAGCACTATGATAAGCGACCAATAGATCGTGCCCGTGCAGAGAGCCAGGACTTCAGCCTGTTCTTTTCTTATAATGTGGTGTTGCGGCAATAGGAACATTTCCTTTATCCTCGATCTTTTGAGGCCTATCCATCAAGATACTGTCAACTATAACAGGTGGGAGTTGGTCTTTGATCAGCTCTTTAATAACTCGTCTGGCAAATGTATGCAAAAACGATTGCCCCTGGGTGTGTTTGGCTCCACCCATACGCGAGCGTTGTGCACCTGAGCGATTTTTTTTACAATTGCCAAACCAAGTCCCCGTCCCACCTTTTTCTCTTTTGCCAGTTGAATATTCCGATCAAAAACAATACTCCGTTGGTCCTCTGGAATAGCCTTCCCAAAATCTTCTACACGGATGATCACACCATCCTCAATGATCACACGAACCATGATCTTTTTTCCGCTAGCTGCATATTTAATGGCATTGCTTATATAATTTTTAAAGATTTCGGCTAAAATGGGATTTGCCCGGACAGTTAGATCAGAAGGGCAGTCAATCTCAATGGACATTTCTGCCTTACTTGCCTGTTCGGCGCTCTCATCCATGGTCCCTTGTATCATCTCACAAAGGTTTATTGATTCGAGAGGTATGGATTCTCCAAATACCGCCTGGCTCAACAGGGTTGTATTGTCCAGGACTTTCAGGAGTTTCGTACTACCAATATGGATATGCTCGATGATTTCATTATCTCCTAACATCGATGAGGCCAGCTCTGAAAAATTGTAAATGCTGGCAATGGGATTCCTCAGATCATGGGTAATGATATCCAGCAATAATTCTTTCAGTCGCTCGGAGACCGCCAGCTTATCGTCCGCCTGCTTGGCAATGACGGATGAGGTGATCTGAGAGGAAACAAAATCAAGCAGGTTCAGATGGGATTTATCGAAATGAGTTTCATCCGAATAATTCTGAACCACGATGGCCCCCAGGAGACGACTGCCGGCTTTTAGGGGTGTACCCAACCAGATTTTTGAAGGTGTCCCCTTGAGCTCTATGTCTCCGCTCTGGTCCATTTTGTCCATTTCATTGCCATTGACCATCAAAGATTTTCCAGTCCTGATCACATATTCCGTAAGACCCTTCCCAAAATCAACGCTTCCGGGATGACCATCAAATTCATCAATAAAAAATGGAAATGACAACTTGCTGTGCTCATCGTCAACGACGGCAATAAAGAAATTGCTGGTGTCCAGGATGCCTCCAAGTGAGACGTGCATACCTCGGCACAGATCTTCAAGTGTATCTGCAGACTGCCCGGCTCTGGCGATTTTATAGAGCACTTTCTGTAAAGCATACTCTCTTTGAAGTTTCTCTTCAGCACTTTTACGCTTGCTAATATCCAGGGAATATTCAATAACCTGGACAACTTCTCCATGTTCATTAAAAATAGGGTAACTATGGACCTCAAAATTTTTGGGATTTCCGTCTTTATCCAGATGAATATGTTCAACCACAGATGGTTTCTTGGTGTCTCTGCTCATCACCAAAGGGCAGGGGTGTTCCTCCGATTCGCATGGTAGTTCGCGGCCATGGCTTAGCGCATAACACGTTGTCGTACTATGGAATGATTTGCTCTTTGCGGCTGAGTTGGCCAGTTTAATCGAATAGTCATTGACGTCGATGACCATGAAAGGATGTTGAAGGGATTCAATGACTTCTTCAAGAAACTTACTTTGCTTCCTGAACTCTTCCCTGGCCAGCGCAAGTTCTGAGATATCCCGGGAAATTCCCACCGTGCCGAATATCTCCCCATTACCATCTTTTAGCGGTAGCTTGGTAGCCGAAATCCAGAGATCCGCACCATTTTTCACATGGTGTTCTTCATCGCCTATCTGTGCCTGTCCTGTTCTGATGATCCGTTGTTCATCATCAAAGGCAGCTTGAGCATGTTTGTCAGGGAAAAAATCAAAATCAGTCTTACCCACTGCTTCATCTGGATGATTTAAATTTAAAAATGTCGATTGCGCTTTATTCGTTTTGATAAAGCGACTTTTCAGATCCTTGAAATAGATATGGTCGGGACTGCCTTCCATCAAGGCAGTCAGGAGCGCTTCCTCCCTGGACAGGGCTTCAAACATCTCTCTGTTCCGCATATTTGATCGATGGATCGCCAGATAAAGGAGACCCAATGACAGGGGAATGATCAACAGGCAAACGATCAGTATACCCCAAAATTCAGTACGCAGAGAATCCCTGATCTCTTGCTCAACCAATTCTTTTGAACGATGAACACCCAACATCCAGCCTTTATGCCCAATGGGGGTAAAAGCAGCGATCTGGTCCTCGCCTATACTGGAGATATAATCGCCAATGTATTGATCAGAACCACGAACCAACTCACCTAATGTAGCGTAACTTTCATCAAGTGTACTGACCAGCAAATTTTCGCCGACGAAAGAGCCCACAGTTCCTGGGTCAGCGCTATGTAATAGTAAATTCGATGATGTATCCACAATACAAATATATTCATCACGGGGTCTTTCAAATGAGGACTGCCACTTCCTGTTTATTTCTGCCAGGAGTTCAGAATCGGAAAGGGCTTCATCTGCAGGTGAAAGCAGTGCCAGCGACATCGCCTTGGTATTGTAGTAGTGATAGATCTGATGTTCAATTTCCGATGATGTTATCTTAAGCACATTCCAGCCGATGAGCAGGCTTCCAAATACGGCGATAGACCCGAGCAGCAGTGCAATGGTGGCAATTTTATGGTCACCCAATGATGTCTTAAGCTTCAACTTGTTCTCCATCCTCATTTAAATCCTTTATCCCCCAAGCATGAATTTATATCGCGATGTACTTTGCCATGGTATCCAGCAATACCTTACTCATGATGGGTTTGGTGAAGAATTCAACTGCACCAGCTGCCAGAGCATCCTCACGATTTTTGGGGAATGCATGCCCAGTCAGGGCAATGGGAACTGGTTTTCCGGGATATTCCAGACAAAGATACTCGATCAGATCCAGACCATTTTCATCACCAGGTAATGAAATATCTACAATGGCAACCTCGTATTCGTGCTCCTTCAGCATTGCTTTAGCCTCAGCCACATCTGAGGCGATCATGATCTCGTATTGCCCGGCGAAGATAATTGTATAATATTGTTGCGAGGATAGATCATCCTCGATTATCAAAATTTTTGGATTTTTATCAGTCATTGTTGTGCTCCTCATACACCTTAAATATAAGTTTGAAGGTCGTGCCAACACCCTTCTCGCTTTCCACTTCAATTGCTACATCATTCAGCTCCAGGAATCGCTTCGCCAGGGCCAAACCCAAACCAATTCCCTGATAATCTTTGGTGAAGCCCTCGCTCTCTTGAGTATAGGGTTGAAACATACGCTTCTGGTACTCCTCTGATATTCCGACCCCAGTATCTCTTACGGATAGCTCTACGAATCCATCCTTTTGTTTCAAGTGTATTCCAACTTCACCCTCTCTGGTAAATTTAAGGGAATTTTCGACGACGTTGTGCAAAGCCTGGTAAACACTCTGATCATCAATCAAGGAGATCAATGCCTCCTTGGGGATGTCCATCTGCACTTCAAGCCCCTTATTCACAGCCATAGGTCTTAGATCTTCAACCACCAGTCGGGCGAGTGTACAAAGGTCATTTTTCTTGGGGTGAACCACAATACTACCCGTACTTAACTGGGAGATATTCAGGATGGCATCCACTGTTGCCAGGAGTCGATTACTGGAGTTGGAAATATATCCGAAGATCTGTCTGTCGAGATCCTCTACTTTTGATCCATACTTTTGTTTAACCAGATCAGTGAAGCCCAATAAGCTATTCAGAGGTGTCCGGATCTCATGGGAGATATTGGCAATGAATTGATCCTTGACTTCATTGGCATGTTCCGCAACTTCCACCGCTTTCTGAAGCTCTGATTCAATTCTTTTTCGGTCTGAAATATCACGAATTATGGCTGTGTAGAAACGTTTGTCATCATTGGACCAGCTGGAAATTCCCAGCTCAATTGGAAATTCTTCTTTTCTTTTTCTGAGCGCGGATATTTCGACAGTTTTGCCTAATAGCTTAGGAGCTCCGCCATCTTTCAACCGTTTTAAACCCGCAATATGACTCTTTAGATACTGGACAGGAACGATTGATTCCAGGGTTTTTCCCAACATCTCCTTTTCCTCGAAACCAAACAAAGCCTCAGCTGCCTTATTCCAGCTGAGCACCTGCCCTTCATCGTCCGTGGATATAATGGCATAGGGTGCCGTCCTGGTAATGGATTTATTGAATTCATCACTCCTGCGCAATTCCACACTATCCAGGTGGGCTTGAGTAATATCCTGGACCAGCAGTGCAAAAATTCCCTTGGAAGGCGAAAATGACCGGACATCAAAATATTTGTCTGTATTGTGGTTGTAACTTACAAAACTTTTCGCTTTACCAGTCAGGGCTACTTCACCATAGTTCTCTATCCATACATCCTCGACATCTGGGAATAACTCTCTCACTGTCTTGCCCAGGACCGCTTGCGTGGGAATGCCGGTCTGTTTCGTATAGGCATCGTTCACCGTGAGATGTCGGTAATCATAGGGTTTCCCTTTTTGGTCAAGTATGATTTCGCACAGGGCAAATCCCTCAGCCATGTTGCTGAACAGATCCCTGTAGCGGGTTTCGCTACCCTGTAACTGGTCCTCGACCAATTCTTTTTCCTGACGTAAAAGATCTTCAGCCGTTTTGATACGCAGCATGACCTTGATCTGGGCTATCAGTTCATCTTCGTTGATGGGCTTATTCACAAAGGCATCTGCCCCGAGTTCAAGACCTTTGACACGCGCTTTACTGTCGGTCATGATAGCCGTAAGTAAAATAATTGGAATATGGCTGGTTTGAGGATCTGACTTTAGGATCTGGCACACTTCAAAACCATCTAGTCCAGGCATGATGATATCCAGTAAAACCGTATCAGGCTGCTCAGACTTGGTGAGATCGATACCCTCACGTCCAGAGCCGGCAGCAATTACTTCTATTTCGGGCATATGTTTTCTGCATATGGCTTTGACAACCACCAGATTATCCGGTTTATCATCAACAACTAAAATTTTAACCATAAGTATCCTTTGCCAGTTTAGTGAATCCCTTGATCAATCACTCAGCCAATCTGAAATTTTTGTTCTCAGCACTTCAACCTCAAAGGGCTTGGACAAGCTTTCATCACATCCTGCCGCCAGGATTTCTTCCTGCTGTTCTCTGAGCGCTTTGCCAGAAATTCCGATGATTGGAATGGATTTAAGCTGCTCATCAGCTTTTGCTCGGCGGGCTATTTCGTAACCATCAACTTTGGGTAACATCATATCCAGTAGCACCAGGTCAGGCGTTTTTTTCTGAAACAATTCCCACCCCTTTTCGCCATCCATGGCTTCAATGATATTGTACCGATCCTTGAGGACAGCCCGGAGAGCGGTGAGGCTATCCAGATTGTCTTCCATAATAAGTATGGTAGCTTGCTTTTTGGGATCAGGATCAGCTTTTTCCTGTTTTGCAGATGGCTCACTTTTGGGAGCACCAGAATCTGCAGATTCCAGGTTAAGCATCGTGCCTATTTTCTCAATCAAAACGGTCTTGTTTACATCGCCTTTTCTGATCAATTCCTGGATATTGTTGTGTAGCAACATTCTGCGTTCATCGCCAGTCAAGCTCTTTGAGCTCAAGATCAAGATAGGAACGTGGACCGATGCATCACTCTGTCGCACACGCCTGAGTACTTCAAAGCCGTCCACACCAGGCAGCATTAAATCAAGAATAATCCCATCTGGCAATTGCTGAGTCAGGTACTCCAATGCATCTTCGCCATTATTTGCCACATCGATGGTATAGCCCAGGGGCTCCAAAATAGATCTTAATTGAATGATGGCAGGTTCCTGGTCTTCCACGATCAATAACCTGATCTGATCCTTACCCAGGATTTTCTTCCTGGATATCCTCCCTGGAGCTACCGGGTTTTGATTCGCAGGTGGATTCTCAATTTTTTCTATTTTGCTCGGTAGTCGCAGTGTAAAAACACTGCCTTTTCCCAGTTCGCTTTGGGCGGTCAGCTCACCTCCAAGCACTTGGGCGTATTTGTTGGAAATTGTCAATCCCAGACCGGTACCTTCATACTCTCGACTTGTGCTACCATCTCCCTGTCTGAATTCGTCAAAAATGTAAGGCAGGGCTGATTCGGAGATGCCAATACCCGTATCAGTGACTGATATGGTAAATTCACCATTCTCCTGCTCAACAGCTACTGTGATTGTCCCCGCCTGGGTGAACTTCACCGCATTGGCAACCAGATTCTGAATGATGCCATGGACCAATTGTTGATCACTGGTAATTTCTCCCACATCCTCAGATATCTTGATGGAAAGTGAATTTTCTTTTTCACCCGCCAGTGGAGTCATACTCTCAACAATATCATTGACTGTGCTGGCAGGGGAAAAAGAGGTGAGCACAACATCCATTTGACCTGCTTCTATTTTTGACAGATCAAGGATATCATTGATCAGCTTTAAAAGCTGGCGGGCATTGCGTAGAATGATCTCCAGATAATTTGTTTCCTCTTCTGTCAGCCGATCTCTGGTATCATCCAATAATACATTGGAGAGGGCCAGGACCGAATTGAGTGGGGTCCTTAGCTCATGACTCATATTTGATAAAAATTCACTCTTCAGGCGATTAGCCTCTTCCACGTTTTTTCGTTGTGCATTCAGCTCGACATTCTGCTCCTGCAGCTGAAAAGAGGAAGCCTCTAGTTCTTCGGTTTGCTGTTGAAGTTCTTCAGCTTGAGCCGCCAATTCCTGATTGATCTTCGACAGGTTCTCAGCCAACACCTGTGTGCGTTGATTGGCCAGTAAATTGGAATAGCTGATATTAATGCTAAGCCAGGTTTGCTCAAGGATATCAAATGAAGTCTTACTAAACTTGTGGATATATGCCAAAGATACAAGAGCTACCGGTAAATGCTCAACAATAATGGGGATGGTGATGATGTCGTTAGGAATGATCTCCCCTGCAGTCGTCTTAAATATGAATCGCGTATCCTGAGGAATATCATTGATATGGATGATCTTCTTCTGAGATATGGCCAGACCAAATTCACCTTCTGGGTGGGTCGAGCTAAAGGGTCTCATCATGCCCGGATTACCACCGATGGAGCTGAAATGCTCATATTTTGACGTTGATTCGTCTAGAATATAGAAAGCACTCATGTTGGCTCCGGTTACCTCCATTAATTCAACCAGAAGCTCGGAGCAGAATTCCTTTATAGATCCCGGGGAAATAATGGTATCGGCAAGATTCAACACACCGTTTTGAACTACGACCCGGTTTTGAATGGATTCAGCCATATTGTTGATCGCCCGCGACAGGTCGCCTATTTCGTCGGCTGAGTCGGTCTCCATCCTTTTTGAGAAATCCCCAGCGGTTATCTCTGTCGATAAATCAGCCATTTGTACGATAGGTTTTGATAATGACTTGGCGAGAAAGGTGGCGGCAATAATGACCACTACGGTCGAAATAAAAAAGATGGCTAGAAAATTTGCCAGCATTTCCCGGATGGGGCGATTTAATTCATAAAGATCCTGCTTGCAGACAAAACCCCAATCCACATGCCCAATATGTGTATAGGCTGCCAGGACAGGCTCGCCGCGATAATCATCGGTAGTGGTAATGCCTGTTTTGCCATGGGCGGCAAGTTCAGCTGGTTTCGCATGGATTTGAAGATTGAGTGGTGCATGTTCGTACCACCTCAATTCATTTAAGGCCACAATATCATGGTTGATGATCAGGGTCTCTCCTGTTTCACCCAGTCCTACCCGGTCTAATAACAATGGATATAACGACCTCTGGAGATCTATACGTGCAGCTAATATGGCAGTGATGTGCAAACCATCATGAGCTGTACAAAAGATGGGGACTGAGTAGATCATGGTGGGTCCTCCCAGGCTCTCCGAATAGGTGATGTCGCCAGTCACCAGTTCACCGGATTCAAGGGCATCAATAAAATAGAGTGCCTTTGATCGATCCACACCCTCTCGATAGGTCTTGGTCGAAAGGAGTATTTTTCCAGTCCTGGGGTGCAGGATAAATATCTCATTGTAGGCTGAATAATTCTCCAAATAATTCATAAGAACTTGCCTGACACTGGACAATTTCCCGTAACTCATCTGTGGGTTGGGATTTTGATTAATCCCCAGCTCCAGATCGGCAAATTCGCTTTCCTGCGTAATGGTCCCCAGATCACCTTCACGCTCATCCAGCCAACTCTGGACCTGTTTCACCTTCAGGTCGCGAATGGCAATCAGTTTATTAAAGGTTTGTGCCTCAATGGCCGCTTGACGCTGACTATAGGTCACGACAAGAGAAATCATGAGAGGCATGAGGGCGATGATCAGGAACCAAAAGAGGATCCTGGCACTTAAACTTTTGAAGGTGTCTTTATACTTCACGTTCTGATCTCCACTCTATTTACATCTCACTTTTTTGTTCTCGGTGCTGTGTCAACTTCTTCCTGCTATATTCCCTTTAAGGCATCAATCTTTTTCTGCAATTCAAGGATCTTGGTCTCCCTGCCTACAAAGACCCGCATTGCCTGAGCTAATTCCCTGTTTTTTATTTCCAGATCTTTAGTCCTCTCGGCAACAAGGTGTTCCAGTTTTTTCTGGTTTGATTTCAAGGTTTCTTCAGCCTCCATACGCAAGGTGATGTCCTGAAAAACACAATAGGTTTGTTTAAACGACCCATCAGGATGATAACCGATACAACCTTCGAAACTGATGTCAAGATAGTGACCGTCCTGATGTCGGATCTTGAAATGAACATCACTCACATAACCGCGCTTTTTGAATGCAGGAAAATTCTCTTCAAAATGTGGTTTCCATTCGGGGTGAAGGAAATCTCCAAAATATGTACCCAGAACGGCTTCTTTTTCATAACCCAACGTGGATAACCAGGCAGGGTTGATATCCAAAAAACAGCCTTCCTCGTCAAGCGATTGAAAAGAGAGAGGGGCATTATCATAAAGTGCCCGAAACTTTTGCTCACTCTCGGCCAGAGCCGACTGAGCGAGCTTGACCTCAGTGATATCCTGTAGTGACCCAGTGATATTGGTGACGACCCTTTCCTCAAAAACTGGTTTGCCAATCGACCGGACCCACTTGCGATTCTTCTTGGCTGTAATAACCTCCCACTCCTGGTCATACTCCTTTCCTTCTTCAATAGCCTTCTGAATTGCTTCATTCGCCATAGCCTGGTATTCAGGGGCGATAAAGTTGATGCCTTCAGGTACTTTGGGAGCATCGTCATCGCTCTCGATTTCCAAAATATTAAAGGTCTCCTTCGTCCAGGTTTGTTCCAAGGTGTTTACATCAAAGGAAAAACCACCCAATTTGCCAGCAGACTGGGATTGTGTGAGTAAAATCTGATTTTGGGCTAGTTTTGCTTCTGCTCGCTTACGCTTTGTGACATCATGTAGTGTAACAATGAGACTTTCGTCGATAAATTGTGCAAACAATTCGCATATTTTAACCGTTCCATCCTTACAGGTGATGTTGTACTCGCCGGTGTTTACTGCAGCTGTTGAATCCTGTGCCTTTTCCAGGAAGGGTTTCCAGCGTTCAATGACCTCCCGCCGATATTCAGGATCCGGGTAGGCCAGCTGGTACCATTCCTCAGTCGTTTTGGGGTTGTGGCCAAATAATTTTTGAGCACTTGTGCTCCAGAAGAAAATATTTTGATCGTCCTTGTCCGCCACAGTAATGGGAAAGGGGCTCGTATCAACAACGGTTCTGAATTTATTTTCACTCCTGGCCATCTCTTCATCCAATTGCTTACGCTCCGAAATATCAATGAAATTGATCACAACCTGATCGATCTCACCCTGGGCATCTTTCACTGAATAGCCATTCACCAATAGCCATACTAAATCATCTACCAGGGGTGGTTTCACTGCCATATGCATGTTCTTCAAATTACTATTTGTTGAAAGTATACGATTCACAGGATAATCTTCCAGGGCCATGTCTGTTTTATCTTCATTAAAAAACTTCCAGGCAGGATCAGACGCCAGCTTTCCCTCCATGTTTTTTTCTGAGAGTCCCAGCAACTGACAGGCCGTAGGATTGGCATAAATAATAGCCGTATCCTGAGTGTGAACAACAACACCTGCGTTGAGACTATTAAGAAACTTCTGATAGCTCAAATCATCTTTGCCAATATGCTCGCCCTCTGGCATTTTACCCAGGGCCGCCTCAAGCGTTAAGATTCGTTCTTTTAAAGAGATGTTCTCTTTGGCAAGGTCTGCTTTTGTTTTTTGTGTATCAACCATGGATGACTCCTCGATACTGGATAAAATGTAACACACCGCGTCCTGGTGCGGGGATTATTACAATATACAAGCTTTCAGTTCGTCGGCGAATAAGAATAAATTTCGCAATTTCTACAAGGACCGGGTATACTAATAGTATCATATATTAATACCGGTTAATATGCCTAGACGACTTTTCTATAGATTCGTGCACGTGAGTTTTCTTCTACAAATTTGAGTTTGTACGGATCCAGAGGTCTCTCTGTTTTACCCAGGATCAATACACCATTAAGATTCAAAGATTCGTAGAGTTTGGTCATGATCTTGACCTGATATTCAGCTGTAAAATAGATCAATAGATTCCGGCAGAGCACAATATCAAACCCACCAAATATACTGTCTGGTGGCGCCAGTGTCAGATCGCTGAGCATATCAAAGGTTGAAAACTCCACCAATTTCTTTATCTCAGTGTTTATCTCAAAGCTCTCGCCATGCACCTTGAAATATTTGCTGACTTGCCCCTGCTTCACATTCCACACACTTTTCAAGTTATATCGACCCGCTTGTGCTGCTTCTAGAGCATGTTGATCAATATCTGTTGCAAAAATCGACGGAGCGATCTTTGAATCCGGATGTTTTTCCTTCATTTCTTTGAGCAGGATAGCCATGGAATAGGCTTCCTCACCGGTGGAACAACCGGCACACCAGATCCGCAAGGTCGCATCTCGGGATTTTCCTTTTTCCTCAAAAATATGAGGTAATACATGTTCATAAATAAACTCAAATGTAAATGGATCTCTATAAAAGCTGGTCACACTTATGGTAAGCGAATCAAGAAGTTCTGCCAATTCATCATTATTTTGCTGAAGATAGACCGAGTAGTCCTGATATGATTGCTGCCCGGTTTTTGACATGCGGATTCGAAGACGCCTGCCGATCATGGAAGAATAATTTCCAAAGAAATCCAATCCGGTCTGCTCCTGGAGATGGCCCAGGATGAGATCGATCTCTTGAACGTCAACACTACTCATTACACCCTGCGAATGTCGTCATCCAATAGATTATTCTGCTCTTCAGCACTATTTGATCAGCTGTTTTTTCCATATATCATTCGTCCCCACGATAAAGCACTTTTTGAATAAACGTTTTTAATGCGATGATACGGATTTGCAGGAAGATAAGTGTCCGCGGTTCGGCATCCAAACCCTGTTATTATCAGAATTTAGAGAATCATCGGTCTGAATCCAATTCTAAGAAATTAAAATGAAAAAATCCTTCGTTTTCTTCAGAAAAACATGAAGGTCCTCCTCTGAATTACATCCTGATGGTGACCCAATTTTCCCTACAGCCAATCTCATTATTCAGCCACATTCTGATTACAAATGACCCAACAAAAGATACCTGGTTCGCAAAACTTACTTTTTTGTCTCTTCGCGATACACAGCTAGATTTACCCTGCAAATCGCAAATCAAAAATGGGGGTCATCGTGTCTGCACTAAAACCTGTTCATGGTCATTTTTTAGAAATTTTTGCACTCGTTTTGAGTCTTACTCTGTGCTCTACATCAGTTTTATCCCAGATCAATACAGCCCAAATGATCATAGGTGGTCAAGGCGATGATCTGGTTGGACACATTGCTCAATCTTCAAACGGGTATGTCTTTGCAGGGAATACCACCTCTTACGGCGCCGGAGGCCAGGACATCCTGGTCTTTGAGGCAGATACAGCAGGAAACATGAGCTGGTCACTGGCTTTTGGGGGTAGTAGTGATGATATGGCAACTGGCGTTTTGACCCTGGCAGATGGGAGCTTTATCCTCACTGGGCGCACACGAAGTTTTGGCAAGGGCGATATTGACCTGTTTTTCTCACGGATCAGTCCCCAGGGTGAAGTGACCAGTTTTAAAACCTATGGTGGTCTCGTTGAAGATCGTATCATGGGCATAACACCCACATTAGATGGCCAGTTCCTTATCTATGGGTCCACCCGTAGCGGCAGCAAGGGTTTGCTGGACATCATTGTGTTAAAGGTAACAAAATATGGTGATGTGATCTGGTCTCGGGTCCTGGGTGGTCCTGTAACCGATGTGACCTATTCTATCAAGGAAACGCCTGGAGGTGATTACATCGTTTTTGCATACACAAATAGTTGGGAAGATCTGTACGGTGCCACGGATGGATATTTGATCAAGCTCAATGTGAATGGAGATATCCTCTGGAATAAGAGCTTTGGCGGCAGCGATTATGAGCTTCTTACCAACTCGGATGCAGCACTCATTACTGAAAGTGGGGAAATTTTTATGACCGGAGCTACCCATTCAATGGGTGCCGGCGACTATGATGAATTCCTTATCAAATTTGATGCGATGGGAGAATTGGATTGGGCTAAAACGATCGGAGGTACCGGCTATGATTTTGGCCGTGCGATCACCAGAACAATTGATAACGGAATTCTTGTCTATGGTCTTATCACCGATCCAGAAAGTGGTGATCGTGGATCCCTGCTTACAAAATTTAGTCAGGGAGGCGAACTATTATGGAGTCAAGCCTATGGTGGCACACAGACAAACGATATTTATACCCTGCATGAAAATGAAGATGGATCCCTGTTTGCCACAGGTAAGATCGAAGGGCATGGAGAAAGCGGGGCCGATATCTGGGTGATAAATATTGATCCCTCAGGAATGAGTGACTGCTATATGTCAGATTTTGTACCTGAAATAGCACCTGCTGAATTTGAATCACGATTTTGTGACGTTTATAGAGGTACCATTTCCATGGAAATATCGGAGATAGACCTTGCCGAGTTAAGTATTGAACAGGATCTGCCCATGGATGTCTACTCAGCCTGTGAATTGGTAGGAACAGATGGGAATACGCATTCATTCCCCAAGAATTTCCACGTGGCTCCCAATATGCCAAACCCGTTCAATCCTGCCACCCAAATAAAATTTGATGTACCAGAAAATACCCGGGTTTCGCTGGCCATCTACAATGTGAAGGGTCAGAAAATCATCGAGCTTCTCAATAAGGATTTCCAGCCTGGTAGCTACCGTCAGGATTGGGATGGTAGAGACAAGGATGGTAAGGTTATGCCCTCAGGTGTCTATATTTGCCGCATGGTGGCAGGGAAAATCAGTAGTGAGCAGGAAATTCTCCTGCTAAAATAATTCCGGGAGGGTTGATCCGGCTTTAGTTTGAAATCATGAGGATACCACTGAGATCTTCATGGGAGTTTTTTAGCGGAGAAAGGGACAGTAAACAACCGATTTTTGTTCCATTTTTATGGCGGAACTCTAGTTCCAGCTGACTTCTGGCCTTACCCCCGGATAGTGTTTTTTTGATCACTTCAAGGTCGGCTGGCTTCGCTAAAAAGTTGGAGATGTGTTTTCCCAACACCTCTCCATGTGTGTAGCCCAGCTCCCACTCGGCTGCAGGATTAAACTCAATAATTATATCATCGGCATTCAAAGTTATGATCAGCACAAATGAGCTGTTGATGATGTTGCGTGCATCTTCCAGAGAACGGGCCAGCTTCGCGTTCTGCCTTTGTCTGTATGTGGCACTATCGATGACCAGATCGAGATCACGATCGTTAAATGGTTTGACCAGGTACCCGAAGGGCCTAGTGCTTTTAGCCCGCTGAAACATGACTTCATCTTCATGAGCAGTCAAGTACACAATGGGCACATCATAAAAAGATAGAATCTTGTTAGCCGCATCAATGCCATCCCCACTGTCCTCAAGCATAATATCCATAAGAATGAGATCAGGGCGGAGATTCCTGGCCTGTTCAACAGCGCTGGATTCGGTAGCTGCTTCTCCAGCAACATGGTAGCCAAGTGAATTCAGTTTAAACCCAACATATTTGACCATTTGAGGATCATCTTCCACCACAAGAACATTGATTGGCTCTGGCATCTTATAACCTTCCGATACTGATTCGTTCTCTAACCTGTTTGATCCTGATTCAGGCGCAGGTAGAATATATTTCCCTGTGGATTGTTGGCTTCAATTCCAACATCAGCCCCATGTGCCCTGGCAATACGTTTGACAATAGCCAGACCACGACCTTGTTTTTTGGATTTGGCAAGCTGTGACCCACGTTCGAATATAAGCTTGCGCTTCTCCACGGGAATGGTTCTTCCAAAATCTTTTACACCCACAATCACCGACTTATTCTCTTCCAGTGCTTCCACGACAATTTTTTTTCCATCTTTGCCGTACTTAATTGCATTGCTGATATAATTTTTAAATACTTCGCCGACCAGGGGGTTGGCTTTGATCACAATCTGCTCTGGCACCCGCATCTCCAGAACCATCCCAGCATTGTCCAGTTGAGAGGCAAATTCAGTTCCTATGTTCTGGATCATCTCTTTCAGGGATAGTTCAGTTTTTGGGATCTCTTCACCAAAAACCGCTCTGCTTAGAACTGATGTATTTTCGAGAACACCAATTAAGCGCTCACTGCTTAAATAGATACTCTCTATGACCTCATCCTCCGGTAAATATTCACGTGCCATATCAGACAAGCCATAGATAACACTGGCCGGGGTTTTGAGGTCATGGGTTACCACATCCAGGAGGAGTTCACGCAAACGATCTGATTCCTCGATCTTGATCTCAGCCTCTTTCCGAGCTGTAATATCCCTGCTCACACCAAGCACGGCCGATACCTTACCATCGGCATGCTTTATAGGCTGCAACATCGTATCGATCCATATCTTTTTGTTCCTGCTCATCAAGGTTGATTCGTAACTGGCTGCTTCACCTGTAAGAAAGACCTTATGCAGACTGGCGCTGTATATATTGGCGATCTTGGGTGAAAAAAGAGAGCTAATTTTTTGACCTTGTATTTCTTGCGGGTCTCGACCAATCGATTTCGCCGCAGCTTTATTCACAGACAACACTTCTTCTGATTCATTGATGAGAAAAATTAAATCACTGGAGTATTCAACCAGGGTTCTATATTGCTCTTCACTTTCCTGGAGCGCTCTTTCAGTATTTTTCTGCTCGGTGAGATCGCGGATATAAAGAATCATCCCGACAGGAACTTGGTTATCATCCAGCACAAAGGACCCCTGAGTCGCACCAAAAAAACTTGTCCCATCTGCCTTTTTAAACCAAAAATCTTGTAAATTTTGTTCTTTGTGACGAATATATGGAGTATTGCTGGAGTAGCTTTCCAGAGCAAAGGACGCGGCCAATTCTTTAGCCCTGCTATATTCTGCTTCATTCAGAAAAATATCGAGCATGGGCAACCCAGCCTCAATCTGCTCTGGATGAATCCCGAATAGATTCTGGGCCAGTTGGTTCATATATGTCAATGTCTCTTGCGAAATGTCAATTTCGATCAAGGCACCCGGAAGAAATTCCAGGGCATCTCTATTGGGTTTTATAACTTTTTTCATCTGGCAGAATCCTTCCTCATTGGTATCATCGTAACAGAAAACAATAGGGGTGTTGGTGATGTTGAACCCATCTGATTCTTATCGTATCATAACGTCAAATGATGTGCCATTAATGATGAAAGTTATATCTATATGATAATATTGTATTTATGATTTATTATTTTGTGAAGTGATGTTCAGGGGCGTAACTTATATATGACAGTTAAATCGTTCTGTAATATTTTTATTACTTCTCCATGAGGTCAAGTTAGCTGTCCCTTGGAAAGGGTTAAATCTGGATATTATTATTGAAAATTTATCAACCGGAGCAGTGTACAGGCATTCTTTTACAAGGCAATTTAGTTGAATATTATTGGGAACTATCTCCCAGATACTTCTCAACTGTGGCCAGCAAATCACGACTCATGATGGGTTTGGTCAGAAATTCTACAGCACCAGCTTTCAATGCGTCCTCTTTGTTATGGGGAAATGCATGGGCCGTAAGCGCAATAGCTAGTGGGTGTCCGCCATACTCAGAAGCAATGAATCTAATGAGATCCAGACCATTCTCACCTGCGGAGAGTGAAAAATCTACCAGGGCTATTCCATAAGTGTGTTCTTCCAGTGCCTTTTTTGCAAGGGCAATGGTGGACACAATGTTAAACTCATATTTTTTTTCAAATATGAATCGGTAGTATTGCTGTGATGAGAGATCATCCTCAACAATCAATATTCTCCTGCTGCTATCAGGCACTTTAATTCCCCTCACCTTCTGGAAAGATCAGGGTGAAGGTTGTACCATCTCCAGCTCTGCTCTTCAGCTTGATTTCCACATTATTCAAGTCGGCATATCGCTTGGTCAGGGCCATGCCCAGACCGATGCCCTGGAAATTTTTTGTAAACCCTTCACTCTCCTGAGAATAGGGCTTATAAATTCTTTTAAGGTAATCTTCTGAAATTCCGATACCCGAGTCGATCACGGAAAGAACAAATTGTGATCCTTGCCGATCAATTTCAATTTCGACACAACCCTGCACTGTGAATTTGATTGCATTTTCCATCAAATTTGTGATGACCTGCTGCATACAATATTCATCCGCATATACCATGGCTTGATCAAATTTGGTTTTCAGCGCAAGGTCGAGACCTTTTTCCTCTGCAATTTGTTGAGAATCTTCAATCACCGTTTTTGCGATGCTCACAAGGTCAATTTGGTGCAGATAAGTTTTAATGGTCCCTGCCTCCAGCTGAGAGAGATTCAATATTGAATCAACGGTTCGCATCAGGCGCTGGCTGGCATGATTGATAAACCCAAAGATCTTGGCATCATCAGGATTAACTACATGGTTATAGCGTGTATTTAAAATGTCAGAAAATCCCAGAATACTGTTCAGGGGTGTTCTGATCTCATGAGAGATGTTGGAGATAAATTGATCTTTTACCCGATTAGCGGTCTGAGCATCCAGAAGGGCTTGCTCACGTTGCTCCTGGGCTTGCTTGCGCTCGGTGATATCCTGGATGACTCCGATCATTTTGAGAGGGTTCCCCTCCTCATCAAAGGTGAATTCCCCAAGACCGTGGACCCAGCGAACGCCTAGATCCTTCTTATTCACAATGCGGTATTCTTTATCAAAAAATTTATGTCTGTTGGCTACCCGAGATGCAAAATAGGCAGTCATTTTATCCCGCTCGTCTGGATGGACTATCGCCGACCATGCAGCCACGTTAAGTTCAGCTGTATCATCAATTCCAAACATTTCATAGAGGATGTCAGCCCCGGTCCAACTATCATTGTTTATGTCCAGAATGTAGGATCCAATATTGGCCAATCTTTGGGCTTCCTCAAGCTGGGTGGAACTGGCATGCAATGATTCTTCAATGCGCTTGCGCGTGGTAATATCACGACCAACGGCTTGAATTTCCTTGAGACGCCCCTCTTCGTCAAAGATGCCCCGGTCTGACCAGTGATGCCAAACCTCTTCACCATCGATGGAAATGGTTATATGCTCATCGGAAACGATAGGATTTTCTGGTGTAAGCGCTTCAATTTTCTTTTTGATCCTGATGATTTCGCTCTCCAGATTTCCCTGGGTCACATTCTTGCTGGTGGCTTCTTCCAGACTGGTGCCAAAAGCCCGACAAAAACTGTCATTTACAAATGTGATCGATCCATCTGGAAGATAGCGTATGATGTATTCACTCTGATCCTGGACCACATTGCGGTAATTTTGCTCACTCCTCCTCAGGGCCTCCAGCGTCTTCTTACGCTCAGTAATATCATGGTAGTTCACCATGAAAGCTTGTCGGCCATTAAATTCAATGGCAGTCGGAGAGGCCAGGACGGTGCGTTCCTCATTGTCTGGTAGTACAATTCGAAATTCTTCAGTAGGCAGACGCTGACCCTTGTTTTTTTCAAGCTCCACCAGTCTTTGATTCGCCAGGGCTCTATCTTCAGGATGCAATAGTCCAAAAGGATGAATTCCGATCGCCTCATTTTTATCGGGAAGAGAGAGGGCATCTACGGCAGCCTGGTTAAGATCGAGAATTTTCTCACCATCGTGTATGACGATGGGTTCCGGTGCTGCATCAAAGAGGAATCGATATTTTGTTTCACTGATCTGCAGTAAACGTTCTGCTTCATACTGGGCACTGATGTCACTGACAATACCCATAAAGTAGGCTTTATCATTATAGGTGATGGAACTGCCCCTGACCACAGCATGCAGTCGATTGCCATCTTTTCTCAGAATTTCGATGCGAATTTCACCACTGCCCCCTTCTAAAAGCTTTGGAAATAATTTGAGTGGTTGGTTTGGTGGAACCAGATCCTTAATTTTCATCTCGAGTAATTCAGATTCTGAGTACCCCGCAAGTGTGCAAAAAGATTGATTCACACCTATAAAACTACCTGAAGAATCCAATAGAGAGAACCCCTCAGCAGATTGATCAAGGATCGCCCGATAGATGGAAAGATCCTGTTTGTTGAAGAGATTGGTTTTCGAGTTGGAGGTCATTGTTGGGGTTAATATCACTATTTGAGTTTGAAATGAAACGGTAATTTTATGGCAAGGGAGTGGTGTGTGCAGGTTTGAGAGGTTTGGACCACTTTAAAAAGAACACTGATTTGAGCACATCTCAGAGAAATCATTTGTTGGCTCCGGATAATGGGACAATTGAAAAGATATGTGTTCTTCAACTTTTATTCAATCCCCCTATAATAATTCCACTTTATGGCAGGAATATAAACATATACGTCCCTTGTTTATAGTTTTTATTCATGATTAAATATAGGATTATCTACTTTGATAATCCTGGGATTTCAAGCAATACTCCTTAACCACTGCAGCGCTGATTCCCTGTTGGAGAATACTTCGAATCGGTATTTGGGGTGATTGGCAAGCTCCTGATACAAAAGTGACAGAGCTGTCTCCCGGCGGCCATGCAACACGATGGCGTCCGTTATAGAGGAGTATTGCTCAAGTGACTTGTTGTTTTCGAAAACGATCGTCGTGAGGTTTGCTGGAGAAAAGTCCATCCTGGCCAGTGTCGCATCGGTTAAAATCTTGAGCGATCGGGGATAACTTTTATTCAGCCTGGTCTGACGGATATAGTCAATAATTTCTTCTATACTCACATCGGATTCAAATGTTGAATCGAGTATACCGGTCTGTTTATCAAAGGATGTTTTTATCATAAAACGCTCACATGGAAAATATGAAATAATATATCGATCAATCAAAATCCATCAATACATTTCATAAGAGCAGCCTGCTGAAAAATAGTTCTGGGTTTGACAGTGCTTGGCTCTGGTCGTGGGATCCAGCCCATTTGCTCAAAAACTCCTCCAGCGTAACGGCCATCAACCAGGCTTTGAATCCAATCCTTGTTTGACGGATTATTTCCTACCCATCAATTGCCTATGGGATAAGTTTGTCCTCGTGGGAATGCACATTAATTTATCTGGCTCTTGCATTCAAATGTAGAAAATTATCATGATCTATGGAGCATAGCGTCAAAGATCAAACCGGGGAAAAGAAATAAATTGTAAACGAGCGTTTTGCGCGTTATAGTGAAGGGTGGAAAAAGGAAATAATCTGATGAAGGATATATTTAAATGAAAAAAGTAGTCATGTTTTCGATCTTATTGGTCATTGGTCTTGCAGGATCGCAAATCCTTCCTGGTCTCATCGGGAACAGCTATGCCCAACTTGCCGAAGTGATTTCGGTGCTCACACTCATTGGACTCGCCTTTATCATGATCCACGTTGGTTATGAATTTGAGTTGGACAAGACCAGACTGCGCAGTTATGGTTGGGATTATGTGGTCGCTATGACCGCTGCAGCCTTCCCCTGGGTTTTTGTCACACTATACTTTATTTTTTTCCTGGTTCCGTCAGGCAGTCTCACTGGAGACAATTGGAAGGAGGCTCTGGTCATTTCAAGATTTGCAGCCCCGACTTCGGCTGGTGTTCTTTTTTCCATGTTGGCAGCCGCAGGGCTATCCGCCACCTGGGTCTTCCGTAAAGCAAGAGTTCTGGCCATTTTTGATGATCTGGACACTGTGCTGCTTATGATCCCCCTGAGTATCCTCATGGTGGGAGCAGCCTGGCAGATGGGTGTGGTAGTAGTACTCATGCTAGCTCTCGTAGTACTGGCTTATATATTTCTACACAAATGGTCAATTCCAGTCACCTGGCCCTGGGTGATGTCCTATGCCGTCCTCATTGTCAGTGTTTCAGAAGTCGTATACCTGGCCAGCAAATTTATTGACAAACAGGTCCCCATCCATATTGAGATTCTGCTCCCCGCCTTTGTTTTGGGTACGATCATGAAACAACCTGAAGGCACCAACCCTCATGTCGATGATGCTCGGGAAGGACATCTGGAAGGACCTGAAACTGAGTCGGAGCAAAAAGCATCCAGTATCATCTCTGCTGCTTTCATCTTCCTGGTGGGACTGAATATGCCGGCTGTCTTTGGTACTTCTGTCGAATCTGCTGGTCCCCAGCTAAGTACAGGTATGATCGTCTTTCACGTCATTATGATCACAATAATATCCAATCTGGGTAAAATGTTTCCAGCTTTTGTATATCGTCAGGAAGCCCATTGGAAAGAAAGGTTGGCACTTGCCATCGGTATGTGGCCCCGCGGTGAAGTTGGAGCTGGTATTCTGGTACTGGCACTGGGTTACGGGATAGGCGGATCCATGATGACCGTGGCAGCATTAAGTCTGGTGATCAATTTACTCCTGACAGGTGTATTCATCTGGTTTGTAAAGCGTTTGATCAATTCGGTACCAGATGAAGCCGGGTCTCTACTTAACAAACTTTCAGGTTCTGGTCCTTCCGACCAAAACTAACCTGGGTTCTCCACTATCCTCTGTGCTCATATTCTGTGTGAACCATTAGCTTATATTCAAGACCATCACGCATGGGAAGTGATGCTGCTGGTTGATACACCGGTTTTCGCCGGGACCCCTATTCGAGAAATTATTATTTAAAGGATTTCTCCATTGGGATTGATAAATTGATGGATAATTTATAGAATTGTTTTGTCCGAATATCCTTGTGTAAGTGGTCTCAAGAATTTGATTTCGTGATTGTGTTTATCATCTTTTTTAGTATATATACGCTACCAGGATAAGACTTTAATATTCAAAATACATAAATGGGGTAACCATGTCTGAACAAAATAACGGGCGCAACATCACTCTTCCACGCGGCTACACTTTAGAGGATTCCCAGGCTCGCAGGGAGTGGGTCAAAAAATTTAGTGGTGTTGAAATTGACGATACACTTGAAGATGATGTTGAAGATCTAAAAGGGATCATTGAGCAGCATGTCGGGTCCATGAAAATCCCCCTGGCTGTTGTGGGACCCATGACGGTTCACGGTACCTATGCAAATGGTGATTTTTTAGTACCACTCTGTACTCTCGAGGGCACGCTGGCAGCCTCCATGAATCGCGGGATTTATGCCTCCACCATCAGCGGGGGCACCACCGTCAGGCATTTCAGGCAGGAACTCTCCCGTGCTCCAGTATTCATCCTACGCGATATTAATGAGAGTGCAGAATTTCAACAGTGGATCAAGAAGAATGAAAAGAAGATCATAGCAGTGGCAGAGAGTACCACCAAACATGGGAAGGTGTTGAGGATCGATCAATACACTATGCAAAACTATGTGGTCCTGGACCTGGTCATGGACACCAGCAATGCAGCGGGTCAAAATATGGTCACCCTGGCAGCCCAGATCGCCTGCGAATACATTCAAAAAGAAACCAATCAGAATTATTTTCTGGAATCCAACTTTAACAGTGATAAAAAGGCTTCTTCCAGAAATATGCTTTTAGGTCGCGGACATGCTGTCTCAGCAGAAACCACCATAAAAAACAGCGTGATGCGTCGCATCCTGAAAATGGATCCAGATATTCTTTTTGATTCCTGGAGCTTTTTCCCCACGATATCATCCCTTGCTGGAACGCACGGTAACGGACTCCACGTTTCGAATGCACTCACAGCAATCTATCTCGCCACTGGACAGGATACGGCCTGTGCAGCTGAGAATAGTATTGCTCATCTGGGTCTGGAGAAGGTGGACGATGCCATCAAATTCAAACTGACCCTGCCCTCCCTCACCGTAGGGACCATAGGTGGCGGCACACGACTGAAAATGCAGAACCGTAACCTGGAGTTGTTGGGTTGCGCTGAAGGTGATCATGCCTCAAGGAAGCTGGCAGAAATTATTGCTGCCGCGACCCTGGCACTGGAGATATCGCTTATCTGTGCCATCGGCTCACATACCTGGACAGACGCCCACATGAAATATGGCAGAAAATAGGCTGCCCCATGGATGTTTTAGACAATCCGAAATACAGCTATCTGGTCGGGAAACAACCCTTTTACTATAAAATCTGGAAGATCTTATTCTACTATTACAGTAAGACGGTCTTTACCCTTTATACCCCCCTGAAAGTCCATGGCAGAGAAAACATTCCAGACGAATCGTTCATTTTTTGCAGCAATCACAATAGTCACATGGATGTCGCCCTGCTTTCTGCAGCGGCACAAAAGAGCTTTAATCATTTTGGCATGATGGCGGCCAAGGACTACTGGTTTGACAGTTGGACAAAACGGACGATGATCAATACGGTGATGAACCTGATTCCTATTGACCGTAAAGTAAATGGAGTCACCCAGTTTCCCGTCAAAGATACAGTAAAACTATGCAAGTCATTTATGGCATACCAGCAGCGCAGCCTCATTTTTTTTCCTGAAGGTACGCGTGGTGAACCAGGCAAGATCTTGCCCTTTAAGAAGGGTGCCGCAAGGTTTTCATTAAACCTGAAAGCCCCGATTTTACCTGCAGTTATTTTTGGTTCACACAAAGCCTGGCCCAGGGGCAAATTTTTTATGCGTCCCACAGCCATTGAAGTCTATATTCTTGAACCGATTTACCCGGAATCTTTCCTGGGCGTTGACAATCCAGGAGAAGATGAATTGAGCACCGCCTCAAATAAAATGACATCAGCACTGGAAGCAGCTATTACAAAAAAGGCACTGGAACTTTATGACCGATAACAAGGGTTCAAACAAAGATAAATTTTACGCAATTAATGATAAAAACTGGGGTTACAAATGGGGCTTCCGCGATTCGGAATTTCTTCTGAATAAAGACCGATCCGTGAGTATGACCGGCGATCGCTATGAACTTTGTGGCATCGAAATGCCTGACTTCATTCCTTATGTTGAAGAGATGTTGGATATGCAGATCGATGTGAATGATGTCCTACCGGAAACAGAAGATAAACCTGTACAAGCCGCCAAGATTAATGAAGCCTTTGTTGAATCGGTCAAATCTGAATTCCCAGAAGACCGCAATTCCTTTGGCGACGAAGAGCGACTCATTCATAGTCAGGGTCAGACCACTGATGAAGTCTATAAAGTGGTCTTTGCAAAGATCGACCGGGCCACAGACATGGTCTTCTACATTGAATCAGAGGATGAAGCAAAACGTTTGATCGAACTGGCCATCGAGCACGATGTATGTCTGATCCCCTATGGTGGTGGAACCAGCGTCAGCAATGCCCTTCAGATCCCTGATGTTGAAGATCGCATGGTGGTTGCTGTAGATACCCGCCGTATGGACGCCATTGAGTCCATCGATGTTGAAAACCGTCGTGTGGTCGTCCAGGCAGGTATTACCGGAAGTGTGCTTGAAGAACGCCTGGAAGCGCAAGGTCTGACCGTTGGACATGAACCTGATAGTATTGAATTGTCAACGCTGGGGGGGTGGATCTCAACAAACGCCAGCGGAATGAAGAAAAACCGTTACGGAAATATTGAAGACATTGTTGAAAATGTAACCATGATCACGCCCACGGGTGTGGTGGAACAGATCGAGCCTCTGACACGGGCATCCATTGGTGTCAGTCCTCAGAACATTCTGCTTGGTTCTGAAGGAAATTTTGGGATCATCACCAAAGCCACATTAAAAGTTTATACACTGCCTGAAGCCTCTGATTTCAATTCAGCACTTTTCCATGATTGGGATACTGCCGTAGCCTTCATGTATGAATTATCCAGAAGTGGAGCCGTACCAGCCAGCGCTCGTCTCATGGATAATGCTCAATTCCGTTTTGGTCAGGCCTTGAATGCCAAAGTGACTGGGATGAAGGTCCTGGCAAAGAAACTTGAAAAGTTTTTCGTTCTAAATGTGAAGGGGTTTGACCCTTACAAGATGGTTGTGACTTCCTTTAAATTAGAAGGCTCAAAGGAAGAAGTGGCTTTCCAGCAAAAAACGATCAAACGATTGACCAAAAAATATAAGGGTCTCATCGGAGGGTCCGAAAATGGCAAAAAGGGCTACAACCTGACTTTTGCCATCGCCTATATCAGGGATTTCATGACGAGGTACCATATCGTTGGTGAAACCATGGAGACCTCGGTTCCCTGGAGTAAGATCAATGTGGTATGTGCAGCCGCTCAAAAACAGCTGACCGAGCTTCATAAAAAGTACAACATCCCAGGGAAACCATATCTATCCTACCGTGTTCCGCAGATTTACCATACAGGGGTTTGTATCTATTTTATGTTCGCCATCAATGTGAAGGGCATCAGCAATCCCATTGAAATTTTCACTGAGATGGAGCATGCCATGAGAGATGCCATCATGGAAAACGGTGGATCGATCTCCCATCATCATGGTGTGGGTAAGCTCCGTAAGGATTTTATGAAAGGTACCATCTCAACCACAAGTATTGAATTGATCAAGCAGATCAAAGCCTCGCATGACCCCAAGAACATTTTTGGTGTCCGCAATAACGTTTTTTCTGATTAACACCTCGCTCTTTAGAGGAGTCTCAGGATGAATTTAAACGGAAAAGTTTTTATCGTGACCGGGGCTTCATCTGGGATCGGTGAACAACTGTCCATGGTTTTAGCCCAGAGAGGTGCCAGGGTTGTATGTGCAGCGCGCAGAATAGATGAGCTGGAACGTGTGACAAATGCCATCACCACCGCAGGTGGTTCCGCTGTTGCAATTCAAACCGATATCACAGATCTGTCAGCGTGTGAAAACCTGGTCCAGCAAACCCTGGAGCGCTATTCAAAAGTGGATGGACTTGTTCTGAATGCCGGTGTGAGCATGTGGGCTAAATTTGAGGACATCAAAGATATCTCGTTTTTCAAAGATCTGGTTGATGTGAATTACCTGGGGGCGGTCAATTGTTGTCATGCAGCCCTCCCCCATCTCAAACAGTCCCGTGGAAAGATCGTGAGTTGCTCAACTGCACAAGCCCTGATGGGTTTCCCGAATCACTCCGGTTATGTCGCCTCAAAGCATGCGTTGCATGGGTTTCTGGCAACACTTGATATGGAACTCAGAGGTGACGTCTCCATTCTTGAAGCTGTTTTAAGCTGGATACGTGGGACCAACCTGAGAGACAATGCTTTTGGTCCCGAGGGATCAGGTACCGTCCAATCCCCACGGAAACATACTGATGAATCCGTAAGTCTTGAGGATTGTGTCGCCCAGATCATTCAGGCCATTGAGCAGGACAAAAAGACTATCTATATCCCTAAAAAATTAAGCTTGATCCCATTTCTAAATACATTTTTTAAAGGATTTTTACACCGTAAAGTCTCAGGTGCTATTGATAAAAACGAACCTTAAACAGACCCACTTTTGAGAGATAAAATTTAAAAGCCCCTGATCTTGGTCAGGGGCTTTCTTCGCGCTTGTATATTTACCCTCTTTCGAGGTTTAAGCCGCAAACCGCTTGATAGCCTCCAGGGCATTCTCTTGATAGGATTCATTTTTTAGATCAGGGAAAATGCTACTCTGATCCATGACGGACCCAGTCAGTTTGTTCTCTGCGCTTGCATAAAAGGTCCCACTGGTCAATGATTTGTCATTGATGGCCTTTACATATCGCTGAGCGCCCTTCTCAAGCTTGTGCGACATTCCCAACAACGGCATCAAAATGGGGAAACCAATATACTTGTACATTATTTTTTGGATGGTAGGCAAATCATTCATCACCTGGGTTCCGCTGGTTGCCCCTGGGCTCATTGATATAAATCGCACGTCTGGATGTTTGCGGGCCAAGGCTGACATCCATAAAGTAGCAGCGTACTTGACATAACTATAAATCTCCATGCCGTCAGTCTTATCATCAAAATTACTCCCATTAAATATGGAAACGAATTCATCGACTGAATTTGATTTAAGTTCGGGTCGCGCCATTCCCATCTTCCTAACACCTCGGGCACCTTCTGAACTGGCATACATGGCAACATTTTTCAGCTTCCCAGCCTTTAACAACGCGTCAACCATAACGGCATGTCCCAATACATTAGTAGCAAAGATACTGGAAACACCATCTGGAGTTAACTCAGTCGGGGCTTTTCCACCCATGCCACCTGCATTCATAATTAATGCGTCAATGGGTTCGGTTAATTTTGCGATGGCTGAGCGCACTGATGCTGGCTTCGATACATCCACTATCATGACCTCAAAGATGGATCTTCCCGTTACCTGTTCCAGTTCAGATTTTGCGGCCAGGGCCTTTGTTTCATTTCTGCAACCCAAATATATTTTTTTAGTTTCATCTAATAGTGCGAGCTGTCTGGCAGCATCCTTCCCAAGACCTGCATTAGCCCCTGTGATTAAAATAGTTTCATTCATATTTCATTCCTTTCCTCATTAATTGCTGTCCTAATCTAGCAAATGAGGAATGGATTGAATAATCGCTCCAGCTCAAAATGTTCTCATTTTAGCTCAATCGGTATTCAGATGGGCTCTTTCCGTAGGTATTTGTAAAATTCCTGTTGAAGGTGGCCACAGATTCAAATCCAACATCATAGGCGATGTCAAATATTCTTTGCTTCTGTGATCTTAAAAGCTGGGCAGCTTTTTCTATCTTCTTTCTGGAGATATATTTTTTCGGGGGTTCGTCATACACTTCCCTGAATTTCCTTTTGAAAGAAGAGGTGCTCATGTGACATAATCTCGCCAGTTCATCCAGGGACAGATTTGCATAGAGATTTTGACTGATGACTGTTTTAAAGGAAATATTGACTGGACTAAAGAGATTGGACAAAAATTCATGTAGATCAGAAATTTCCTGCGATTTTGTCATGAGCAGCACAAATTCTTTCAGCTTCGCCTCAATGATTTTTTCATCCGCTAGCTCTGGATGATCGATGAGGAGACTGACACTTCTCTTGAAATTTTCCAACAACTCATTGATCACGACCTGCTTGATATCATAATTGATTGAATGGACAGATTCAGCCAGATCAAATTCGAAGAGCTGTTCCAAAATCCCCGGGTACAACAAGACTGCGATTGCCTCAATGTCCTCATCAACAGCTCGGTTCTTCTGTTTTGTTTCGAAGTAGTAGTTCAGGCATTTGGCCAGAACCCCAGATTGTTGATTCAGAGCTATATATTTATCAGGCGCTCGGACAGAAACTTCACCACGATTTATAAAAACAAAGCAGGCTTCATTCTCACTGTATTCCTTAGGCATACGATCAATGGATGGCATGGTTTGCTTACCAAAGACGATACGTCCCTTGTAGGTCAAATATTTTGCTTCGTGTTCCATTTTACCTCACTGAGGAATTTAGTCGGGCTTACCTCCACTCAAAGTGCTTAAAGTGAATCCAATTTTTTGAGGAGATGGCTTATTTGTGCTCTGAATTGTAGACGACAAAATCTTGAAGGTAACATCGTCACTGAGACGTCAGCCGACTATCTGGAGGAAAGGTCAATGTCAGGAACTAGCTGTTAACTTAGATCTGATCAATCCTTTTGATGTACAAACAGGATATTACTTTCGCGCGACTTCAACCAACCTTGCAGCTCTTCACTCTCCAGATTGAGAGACATCAACTGAATCCAGGATAATTCTAACAAACATGAGCATGGATATTCCCAGCCAGAAGAATAATCCAAACAGATAGCTTCCAAAGTGTGGTACATCCCCCCACTCAAAAGCTACCATCAACAGAAGGACTATGGTGGGTAATTGCACGAGAATAACCGTATAGTCCAATGCCGATTCGATGTACTTACCAACTAATCTGAATTGTCTATGAAAGGACAGTAGCGTATAGACGGGAATCAACACAGCTAACATCAGACTTGATATTCTCCAGGTGTAGGGCGCCAGGATTGGAATAGATAGGAAGAGTACAGGTGTCAGGCTAAGGAATGTTGTCAGCAGCCCTGTCTCCACCATGATCTTTATTCGGAACATATTCATTTTTTCGTTAGCAGTTGCACTCTGGTTTCCCAGGGCGAACAATATTCCAGCAAAGCCAACAATGGCGACTGAGATTTCTGCAATCGTGGGTAAGATATCAGAGGGGGCCATAGTTTTTCACTTTCTGTTAGAGACTGTTAGTCGTATTGAAATAAGGGCAATGTTAGCATAAAGTTAGGAGACAGATTCCAGTTGTCCAGTTCATTATACCAGCATGTCTCAGACCAAACGACCCGTACTCAGTAGTATTTAAAGGGGCAACAAAAAAACCCCACGCTTAGGGGTTCTTTACAGTACTCCCTACCAGTCTTCACAGGTTGTGCTGCCATCGCCAGGAAACCGTCTTCTTGTAGCATTGCTGATCAAGAATCCGTTGCCATTTAAGCTATATACTTGTTGGGGCATAGCTCTTAGAGCAAAGCTCAAAGGCTTTAATGGGTATCGGTCACTAAAAAGTCTCCATTTTAAAAATGTTTTGGAATTCTTGGTTTTCCTACTGATTTAGACTGTACTTTGTGGTATGATCCCTTGATTTAAAACTTCAATATAGGCTGTGTAGCTAAATAGCCGATTCCTTTTCATTGTAGTTAATTCTTGTATGATTTCAAGGTCTTCCAAATGTTTGAGGGCTTTGTTCACAGTAGCAGGAGTGATACCTGTTTTTTCTACCAACCAATTTGAAGTAGCTAATGGGTGCTCCATCAATGCCCTGTGCACAATGTGGGTTGTGGAAGCTGCTCGACCAAGACCAGATATTTTCTTTTGACTAAGTTGAGATAGTTCTAATAACCGTTGTGCGGTTTCTACAGCTTGTTCTGAGGTTGAGATGACTGACTCGGCAAAGAATGCTAACCAGGCTTCCCAGTCTCCTTGCACACGGACATTATTAAGAAGTTCATAATAATATTGACGGTGTGTTTTAAAATATAAACTCAAATACAACATGGGCTGCTCCAGTACTGATTGTGAACATAGTAAAAGAGTAACCAATAAGCGGCCCAGACGGCCATTTCCGTCAAGAAAAGGGTGAATTGTTTCAAATTGTACATGTACCAAAGCAGCTTTTAGTAGGGGTGATGTTGTTTCTTCCTGGTCATGTAGAAATAGTTCAAGTTCAGCCATACATGCCATAACGTTTTCTGCTGGAGGAGGAACATAGGCCGCATTTCCTGGTCGCGTCCCACCAATCCAGTTTTGACTACGGCGAAACTCTCCTGGAGTTTGGTAACCTCCGCGAGCATTGGATAGAAGCATACTATGAATCTCTTTTATCAATCTCAGAGAAAGAGGAAATCCATCTTTGAGTCTATCTAGTCCATAACTAAGCGCAGATACATAATTACTAACCTCCTTCACATCATCAAGTGGTACTCCAGGTTTCTGGTCAAGTTCATACAACAAAAGGTCTGAGAGCGATGATTGTGTTCCTTCAATCATTGATGATAGTACAGCCTCCTTCCGAACATACATATAAAGAAATATGGAGGTATCGGGGAGGAGCCTGGAGACACTATCCAACCGTCCCAAAGCAAGCAGAGCATTGTCGAATTTATTACGCAGTTCTGGATTCCAATTGATCGGTGGATTTGGTGGTAATGGGGATGGTATAAAAGCTTTTACGCTTTCACCTACCGTCGATGTTGTTGTGTACTGTCCTTGGAGTTCTCTTTTCACTTAATAATACTAATCCTAAATTAACGCACGCTCTTATTTTAACTTATCCAACTATCCTAAAATATGCAATTTGATGTATTAAAAGCAAGAATATAAATACTACCTGATATTAATTATACATGTGAGGTTTAGAATGTAAAAAGAGCCCCTCAAAAAGGGACTCTTTTTGTACTCCGGACCAGTCTTCGCTCTTCGAGCTACGACGTGGCAGGGCTTATGAAGGGGTCTTCTGTAGCTATGTGGCTTTGGGGTCAATAAACAGGTTCACACCATCGCCGGTGGAGGGGTTCGGGCTCGAAGCTCAACACAGTTCTCACTGCTACCAAAACAAAAGCAAAACGCCCCAATCAGGGGCGCTTTGCTTTTGTACTCCGGACAGGGCTCGAACCTGTGACCTACGGATTAGAAATCCAGCGGTCATTTTGATTTCATGTTGCTATATA
>CAZVSF010000004.1:10520-37987 GCA_964630195.1 uncultured Lentisphaeria bacterium | reverse complement strand
TTTAGGGGATTCTGAGACGGACGAAGATCGTCACGATTAAAGGATGAAGAAATGAAAGTATTACTAGCAGGCGGTGGGAGTTCTCATGAACGTGAAGTTTCGCTGAAATCCACGGATGCTATGGAACGTGCACTCCAGGACCTGGGTTATCCCTATCACAGGGTGAATCTGGTGAATGAACTGGATGTTATCCGCGAATGGGAGGACTCATACGATATTGTTCTCCTGGGTTTTCATGGGAGAGCAGGCGAGGATGGTTTGCTCCAGGCTACGCTTGAGGCAAATCGGATTCCTTTTACAGGTGCAGGTGTGGCGGACAGTTTGCTTGCCTTCTCCAAGGATGCGTCAAAGCGTCAATTCCGGCGACACGGGATCCCGACGGCAGATTGGGAGTTGTTGCTCCATGATACAGGCTCTACGCTGCCTGAAAGCACGATAGAACTGCCCTTCGTGATCAAACCTGACAATGAAGGTTCAACAATAGGCTTGTCCGTATGTGAGACAGCAGAAGATGTGATTGCAGCGCAAAAGGTTTCCGGTGGGTTCAGCCGATTGATCTTTGAGCGATTTATTCCTGGTCGTGAGCTCACCGTTGGCGTTCTGGGAGAACAGGTATTCCCTGTCGTTGAGATCTTTCCCGGTCATAAACTCTATGATTATGAGTCCAAATACACCAAGGGGATGAGTCATTACAAATGTCCTGCAGATCTACCTGATCAATTGGCAGCCGACATCCAGGATCTCGCTGTGAAGGCGATGAAATCAGCAGCTGTTCAAGTATATGGTCGCGTTGATTTCAGACTTGATCCTGAGAACGAGCCCTGGTGTCTTGAGATCAATACCTTACCCGGAATGACCGAGACATCATTACTGCCCATGGGGGCAGCTGCCAGCGGACTAAGTTTTCCAGGGTTAATTGATGAAATTCTTAAAATAAGTTTGAACAAATACAACCAGGCGAAAGAAGCATGAGTATACGCTTTTACAACACGATCATCCGCAAGAAGCAAACCTTCAAACCGATCGAACCAGGCAAGGTTCGTATGTATACCTGTGGTCCCACCGTGTACGACTATGCTCATATTGGCAATTACAGGACCTTTATCTTTGAAGATCTGCTCCGCCGTTATCTTGAATTTCGTGGCTTTGAGGTGAACCAGGCCATGAACCTCACTGATGTGGACGACAACACAATTCGCCGAAGTCGTGAGCGAAATATATCGCTCACCGAACTCACCGATGAATTTAAAGCTGCCTTTCACTCAGACCTAAAGACATTGAATATGCAGGTCGCTCAGAATTACCCTGAGGCCACCAACTACATTCCACAGATGATCAATATGATCTCCGACCTTGAAGACAAGGGCTATACCTACACCACATCAGATGGCAGCGTCTTCTTCAATATTGAGAAGCATCAGCATTATGGAAAGTTGGCCAATCTTAACCCTGATGAAATGCTCAGGGGAGGTAGGGTTGCTGATGATAGCTATGAGAAAGAGGGAGCTCGAGACTTTGCGCTCTGGAAAGGTTACAAACCGGAGGATGGTGATGTTCAATGGGATTCCCCCTGGGGAAAGGGAAGACCCGGATGGCATATTGAGTGCTCGGTCATGTCCACAGAGCTTTTGGGACCCCATTTTGATATTCATTGTGGAGGTGTTGACAATATTTTCCCCCATCATGAAAATGAACTGGCCCAGAGTGTGTGTGCAACGGGCGCTGAATTTGTCAATTACTGGCTACATTCAGAATATCTGCTGGTTGACAATAAGAAGATGTCCAAGTCGCTAAATAATTTTTATACACTGCGGGATTTACTGGATGAGGGCTACCCAGCCGAGGCCATACGCTGGATGCTCATCACCACCCACTATCGACAAAAGTTGAATTTTTCAGTTTCTAGAATCGAGGAAGCTCAAAAAGCAGTCAATCGATTAAGGGAATTCCATTCAAAGCTGAAGAGCTACGAGGGGTCGGGAAGCGATGACGCCCTCACCCAGATCGAATTAGCTGAGAAGAATTTTACCGTAGCAATGGATGACGATCTCAATATCTCCGGTGGCCTGGCCGCTGTCTTTGAATTGGTTCGCTGGGGGAATAGATCTCTCGTGGAAGGAACACTAAGTAATGCAGGGGCACTGGCTCTTGCGGCTCTTCTGGAGCGGTTCGATCATGTCCTGGGTGTTCTGGAAATGGAGAGTGGTGTGACGCTGGAAGTTGATGATGACTTTATCGAAGCTAAAATCGCCGAAAGAAATGCAGCTCGCTCTGCCAAAGATTTCGATGTAAGTGATGCCATTCGAGATGAATTGGCTGACCTGGGTATCGAGTTGATCGATACAGCGGATGGTACCCACTGGAAATTGAAGTGATCGCTCCTGAAGAACGCCTGTAGACCCTTTTTCTCCACCTAGAAAATATTCAGATTTACTTTCCCAATAGTTCTTGTGTCTGCAACTCTAGCATATATATTCTTCGGCTTTTAGAAAAAACGGCCAAGGTAGCTCAGTTGGTAGAGCAGCGGTTTTGTAAACCGCCGGTCGGGGGTTCGAGTCCCTTCCTTGGCTCGAGCATTTGGTTTTATAGGGTCGATGGCCGAGTGGTTAAAGGCGGCAGACTGTAAATCTGCTCTCAAACGAGTACGGTGGTTCAAATCCATCTCGGCCCACGCTTTTTATAATAATGGGGAGGCAATTCGTAGACGTTGCTGTCTGAACCCAGTGGGTGTAGTTCAATGGTAGAACACCAGCCTTCCAAGCTGGTTATGTGAGTTCGATCCTCATCACCCGCTCAACTTGACAGTGAATTGCCCCTAAGTCCGGGGCTTTTTTATGTCAATCGCTCGGGTAGCTCAGTCGGTAGAGCACCTCCTTGGTAAGGAGAAGGTCAGCGGTTCAAATCCGCTCTCGAGCTCTAGCTTCCCCACTAACTTTTAATAAACATGAAAGCGATACGGAGGAATTGAAGTATGGCAAAAGAAAAATTTAACCGCGACAAACCTCACGTGAACGTTGGAACTATTGGTCACGTTGATCACGGTAAGACGACATTAACAGCAGCTATCACTCAGGTGTTGGCCGCCAAGGGATTGAGTGAAGTTCGTTCCTTTGATAGTATCGATAACGCTCCAGAAGAGCGTGAACGAGGAATCACTATCGCCACGGCTCACGTCGAGTATATGACAGAGAATCGTCACTATGCTCACGTGGATTGTCCCGGACACGCCGACTACATTAAGAATATGATCACAGGAGCCGCCCAGATGGACGGAGCTATCCTGGTTGTATCCGCCGCTGATGGTGCCATGCCTCAGACCCGTGAGCACGTACTGCTTGCCCGTCAGGTGAACGTACCTTCCATGGTTGTCTATATGAACAAGGTTGATCAGGTTGACGATCCAGAACTACTAGACCTGGTTGAGATGGAACTGCGTGAGTTGCTGGATGAGTATGAATTTCCTGGTGATGATACCCCTATTATCCGTGGATCAGCACTCGAAGCATTGAGTAATCTTGATGATGATGAGAAGACAGCGTCTATCATGGAGCTGATGAATGCCATCGATACTTTTATCCCTGAACCGGAGCGCGATGTTGACCGTCCCTTCCTGATGCCTGTTGAAGATGTATTCTCAATCACAGGTCGTGGAACAGTTGGAACGGGTCGTATCGAGCGTGGTGTTGTAAAGGTTGGTGAAGAGATCGAGATCATCGGTATCACCAATGAGAGCAAGAAGACCACAGTAACCGGTGTTGAGATGTTCCGCAAGTTGTTGGATAGTGGCATGGCCGGAGACAATGTTGGTCTGCTGCTTCGTGGTATTGATAAAGAGTGGTTGCGTCGTGGAATGGTTTGTATCAAACCTGGTAGCGTAACACCTCATACCAAATTTAAAGCCAAGGTCTATATCTTGAAGAAGGAAGAAGGCGGACGCCATACACCATTCTTTGAGGGATATCGTCCTCAGTTCTACTTCCGTACAACGGATGTAACTGGTGTAGCCTCACTTCCTGAAGGAACCGAGATGGTTATGCCTGGTGATAATGTAAGTTTAACGATCGAATTGATCCAGCCCATCGCCATGGAACTAGAGCTGCGCTTCGCTATTCGCGAAGGTGGTCATACTGTTGGTGCCGGTGTGGTTACTGAGATCATCGAGTAAGGTTCGGCGGTTATAAATGCGTGAGATAATAACACTTGAGTGCACTGAATGCAGACATCGCAATTATTCGACAAAGAAAAATAAGCGGTTGCATCCAACCCGCGTAGAATTCAAGAAGTATTGTCCTAATTGCAATAAACACGTTGTGCACAAGGAAACAAAGTAAGAAATGAGTACTAGACAGGAGAGTGGCTCAATTGGTAGAGCAACGGTCTCCAAAACCGTAGGTTGCAGGTTCGAGTCCTGTCTCTCCTGCTCAATTTCTTAGGCTGTTAAAAAAACTATGATAGAAAAGTTAAAAACATTTTTAGACGGCGTACAGGCTGAGTTCAAGAAGATCTCCTGGCCTGACTATGAAGAGCTGAAGAGCTCCACATGGGTTGTGCTTGGGATGTCAGCATTTATTGCTGTCATTTTGTTCACATTAGATAAAGTCATGTCCGTCTTGGTTCTAAATGTGATCATGGGGCGCTAATTATGGCCATGAAGTGGTACAGTCTTCGGACATTTTCCGGTAAGGAAAAAAAGACCAGTGAAGCGATACTTCAGGAGGCAGAACTTGCCGGCTTGAGTGAGCTGATCCCTGAAGTCCTGGTACCCTCAGAAAACGTGGTCGAAATGCGTGCCGGGAAAAAATATGTCAGAAATAAAGTATTCTTTCCTGGATATATCATGATCCAAATGGAGGTTACTACCGAAACCCGCTATCTCGTGGAGAATGTTCCAGGAGTGATGTCTTTTGTGGGTCCAAAGGGTGAACCGATTCCATTGAAAGATGTAGAGGTCCGTCGGATTCTTGGAGAAGTTGAAGAGCGAGATGGTCAAGAAGTCATGGGCACAATTTTCAAAACTGGTGATCCAATCAAGGTCACAGATGGTCCTTTTGTGGACTTTACCGGTTTTGTGAAGGAAGTCGATGAATCCAAGCAGAAAGTAAAGGTAGAGGTGTCCATTTTTGGTCGACCTACACCTGTCGAGTTAGACTTTTTGCAGATAGAATTAGAAAAGTAGTAAGAAGGTAAGCGAATGGCCAAAAAGGTAATTAACAAGATTAAACTGCATATTCCCGCAGGGCAGGCCAATCCCTCTCCGCCAGTAGGTCCGGCATTGGGGCAGGCGGGTGTAAATATCATGGAGTTTTGTAAAGCGTTCAATGCTAAAACAGAAAAAGAACGTGGACTTATCATTCCGGCAGTGATCACTGTCTATGCTGATCGGTCTTTTACATTCATTACAAAGACTCCACCTGCCGCTGTTCTTCTTCGGAAGGCTGCTGGGCTTGATAAGGGCTCGGGGACACCGAATTCAGTAAAGGTTGGCAAGGTCACGAGGGAGCAAGTTCGTGAAATCGCTGAGCTTAAGAAGCCAGACCTCAACTCACATGATGTTGAGATGGCCATGCGCATTATTGAGGGCACAGCCCGCAGTATGGGCATTACGGTAACAGGGTAGGAGGTCTGAGATGAAAATATCGAAAAAACGTACAGACAATCTCAGTAAAGTTGATAAAACCAAAGAGTATGACCTGAATACTGGTGTGGGCCTCGTAAAAGAGTGCGCGACAGCCAAGTTTGATGAGACCGTTGAAGTTTCAATCAATCTTGGAGTGAATCCCAAGTACGCAGATCAGATGGTACGTGGCACAGTAACGCTTCCACATGGAACGGGTAAAACGGTTCGTGTGCTGGTTTTGGCAAAAGGTCCGAAAGCTGAAGAAGCTACTGAGGCTGGTGCTGACTATGTTGGTTTTGAAGAATATATCCAGAAATTGAAAGATGGCTGGATTGATGTCGATGTCATTATTACAACCCCTGATAACATGGGTGAAGTTGGTAAGATGGGTCGTGTTCTCGGACCACGTGGATTGATGCCAAATCCAAAGACGGGTACGGTCACTATGGATGTCGCTCAGGCTGTGAATGAGTCAAAAGCTGGTAAAATTGAATTACGAACTGACAAGTTTGGTATTGTTCACTCCGTTGTGGGTAAGGCTTCTTTTGAGCAAGGTGCCCTGGCTGAGAATATCACTGTGCTTATCAATCGTATCATCGCCATGAAGCCATCTGGCGCTAAGGGAAACTATTTTCAGAAGTTAGTGCTTAGCTCTACCATGGGTCCTGGTATCAGAATTGACAAATCTACGCTTGGCGTATCAGCGATCTAAAGGAGTTAGTAATATGCCAAATCAAAATAATATTAATTCTCTTGATAGTATCCGAGAGAAAATATCAAACGCCAGTGCCATTTATTTTACTGATTATGTGGGGCTTACGGTTGAAGAAACCAATGCTCTGCGTTCTCAGTTCTACGAAGCTAATGTTGAATATCGTGTATTAAAAAACACACTGGTCAGCATTGCCGTAAAAGAAAGTGGCTTTGAAGGTCTCGAAGATGTTTTGAAGGGACCCACAGCGCTGGCTTTTGGAAAAGAAGATCCAACGGCTCCGGCTCGCGTGATCAAAGAATTCCTCAAAAAGGAAGGTAAAGTCAAAGAAAAACCAGCTGTCAAAGGATTGGTTTTTGAAGGACAGGTATTGGACGCCTCTTTCTATACGAAATTGGCCAATTTACCATCGAAAGAAGAGTTACTTGCCAAGTTGCTAGGCGGGCTGCAGTCTCCCATGCAGAATACCCTGAGTGTGCTTCAGGCCCCCATGCGGAATTTGGTAGGTGTGTTAATGTCATTAAAAGAAACAAAGAATTAAATCTGGAGGTAATCTACTCATGGGTATCAAACGTGATGATGTAATGAGCTATCTTGAAACCGCTAACATGCTTGAAATATCTGAACTTATTTCTGCTATTGAAGAAAAATTCGGTGTATCAGCCGCTGCTCCAGTAGCCGTGGCTGCTGGTCCTGCTGCAGGTCCTGCTGAAGAAGTCGAAGAACAGACTGAGTTTGATGTTGTGCTTGAAGCAACTGGTGACAAGAAGATCAATGTAATTAAGGTTGTACGTCAAGTAACCGCTCTTGGTCTCAAAGAGGCTAAAGAGATGGTTGATAGCGCTCCCAGCAAAATCAAGGAAGGTGTTTCCAAGGATGAAGCTGAAGAGCTCAAAAAGCAGTTGGAAGAAGCTGGAGCAAAAGTCGCACTTAAATAGTTTGACTACCAGTAAGACTGCTCACATGGATTCGGGCTCGCGGGAGATTTCTTCCGCGAGCTTTTGCGCCTTTAGTTGATTAACTAAAAGTGGAGGTGGCTTTTGGCCCTACCCAGTAAAATAGAACGACACACATTCTCTAAGATCGGTTCACAGGTTGAGCTTCCAAACTTGCTTAATTTGCAGGTGGATTCCTGGAAAGAATTTCTCCAGGAAGGTGTAGCGACCCATGAACGGGATCTTAAGGGTTTGGAGGCAATATTCCAGGCTGTATTTCCCATTGAGGACAATCATGGGAATTATAAGTTGGATTATGTATCCTACAGCGTTGGTCTACCCCGCTACTCGATCGAGGAATGTCTCGAACGCGGTGTAACCTATGCAGTACCATTAAAAGTTAAATTAATATTGCATGCTACCGAAGAAGGTGCTGAAGCGGGCGATTATTCTGTCCACGTTGAGCAAGATATATTCTTTGGTAACGTTCCATATATGACCCGCGGGGGAGCCTTCGTCATAAATGGTGCAGAGCGCGTGATCGTTTCACAGCTTATGCGTTCACCTGGTGTGTTTTTCGATATGAAAATTCACCCCAATGGCACCAAGCTCTATTCCGCTCGTCTTATCCCATTCCGTGGAAGTTGGCTGGATATTACCACCGACATCCACGATGTGATCTACGCGGTTATCGATAGACGTCGCAAATTTCCAATTTCTCTACTACTCCGTGCCATGAAGTTTTCGACGAACGAGTCGATTCTCAGTGCATTTGGAGTCATTCGCGAATTACGTCTTGCCGATAATGTGGGTCTCAAAGATTTCTATGACACACCTGTTCCTGTTGATGTTGTCAATAAAGAGACTGGTGAGATCCTTATGGAAGCTGGCGATAAGCTTACCAAGGAAAGAGTACGCGATCTGAAGAAAGAAGGTGTTGGTGGTGTCATGGTCGTTAGCGACCCTGAAGATATCGCTTATGATCTTCTGGCCAATACACTTGCCAAGGATCGTTCCTCTGACACCAACGAAGCACTTCGTGTTTTTTACACAGAAATGCGCGGAGGGGAACCACCAAATCTGGATCTTGCAGAAAAATTCCTTTTCAGACTTTTCTTTGATCCCAAAAAATATGATTTAGGTGAAGTTGGCCGTTATCGCATGAACAAAAAGTTCGGTATCGACGTCCCACTGGACGAACTCGTACTGACACCACAAGATATTATCATGTCTGTGAACTTTTTGCTCGAAATGCGTAAGGGCGAGCGTGGCACAGATGATATCGATCACCTCGGTAATCGCCGTGTACGTACGGTTGGGGAACAGATCGGCAATCAATTCTCAGTAGCTCTGAGTCGTATGTCTCGTACTATCCGTGAGCGGATGAATGTTCGTGATAACGAAAACCTGACGCCACAGGACTTGATCAATTCACGAATTGTCACATCAGCCATTAGTTCCTTCTTTGGAACCAATCAGCTGTCACAGTTCATGGATCAGACAAATCCCCTGGCTGAAGTAACGCATAAACGTCGTCTGTCCTCACTGGGACCAGGTGCTCTCACCAGAGAACGCGCCGGTTTCGAGGTTAGAGATGTTCATTATACACATTATGGTAGATTGTGTCCCATTGAAACCCCTGAAGGTCCAAATATTGGACTGATCTCTTCACTGGCATCCTATGGTGTTGTGAATCGTCTGGGCTTTATCGAGACACCCTATCGTAAGGTGGTTAACAGCAATGGCAAGCCAAAGGTATCTAAAACCATTGAGTTTCTGTCCGCTGACGATGAAGATCGTACTTTTATTGCTCAAGCAAATTCTGATGTTGATCAGGACGGTTTTATCAAATCTGATCAGGTTCAGGTGCGGATTCGTGGTGATTTTCCAATGATCAACACTGAGGATGTCTCCTATATGGATGTATCCCCGCTACAGATCGTTTCGCCAGCAGCTGCCTGCATCCCATTTCTGGAGCATGATGATGCTAACCGTGCACTTATGGGCTCGAATATGCAACGTCAATCCGTTCCACTATTATGGCCGGAAGCGCCGATCGTGGGTACTGGTTTTGAAAAAATCGTAGCTAAGGATTCAAGATCCCTGCTGCTTTCAGATGTAAAAGGTATCGTCAAATCCGTAAGTGCTGATCAGATCCTCATTAAGACAACCCGTCGAATTGATGAAGATGTCACCCTGGTGGAAGAACCTGGCATGATCTCATATAAGTTGCGCAAGTATCAGCGTAGTAACCAGGATTCCTGTATTAACCAGAAAGTTCTGGTTGAAGTGGGTCAACGTGTTGCTCCTGGTGATGTCCTTGCTGATGGTATGAGTACTGATCGTGGTGATCTGGCTCTGGGACGCAATATCACTGTTGCTTTTATGCCCTGGCGCGGATACAACTTTGAAGATGCTATCGTTTTGTCAGAGCGTCTTTTAAAGGAAGATGTCTTTACTTCAATGCGCTTGAAGGAAGTGGAACTTGAAGTTCGCGAAACCAAACGTGGTGAAGAGGAACTGACCCGTGATATTCCGAATGTCAGTGAAGAAGCGACACGCAATCTGAATAATGATGGTATTATTCGGGTGGGGGCTGAAGTTCATCCTGGTGATACCCTGATTGGTAAGGTAACACCTAAGGGTGAGACCGATCCAACACCGGAAGAAAAGCTGCTTAAAGCTATCTTTGGTGAAAAAGCTGGTGATGTGAAAGATGCTTCAAAGCGTGCAGATCCCGGTGTCAAGGGTGTGGTTATTCGCACCGAGCTTTACACTCGCAAGGGTCGCGAATCACGTATTGAAGAAAAACGTAAACTGGATGCTCTGAAACAGCGAGCAAGTCTTGATAAGACAAGCCTCACCAAAAAGCGGAACGAAAAGGTTAACGCTTTATTGCTGGAGCAGAAAGCTGCCGATATAAAAGATCTTGGTGGTAAGACCATCCTGAAATCAGGGACGCCTTTCACCAAAGAGGCAATTGCCACACTCAATTTTGAACGTGTTGATCGCCGTGAACCCATCGCACTTGATGAAGATATCGATGCCAAGCTCAACAAGCTTCTTAACGAATATGAGCGTCTGTATCGCGAAATCGAACAAACCTATGAGAATGATGTCTACAAACAGAAGGTAGGAGATGATCTTCAGCCTGGTGTCATTCAATTGGCAAAAGTACAGATCGCCACCAAACGTAAGATATCCATTGGTGACAAGATGGCCGGCCGCCACGGAAATAAAGGTGTTGTTGCAGCTATTGTAGCTGAAGAAGATATGCCATTCCTTCCTGATGGAAGACCTGTCGACATCGTATTGAATCCGCTTGGTGTGCCATCTCGAATGAACCTGGGACAGCTCTATGAAACCATGCTCGGTTGGGCTGGTCGTGAGTTGGGAATGATGTTTGAAACACCTGTCTTTGATGGTGCCAGTCTTGCTGATGTTGAAGCATTGATGGAAAAGGCCGAACTACCAGTAGGTGGTAAGGTTAAACTCATTGATGGTCGCACCGGTGAATACATCGAGAATCCCGTGGCTGTTGGTGAGATCTACATGATGAAACTAACCCACCAGGTCGATGATAAGATGCATGCCCGCTCCACAGGTCCTTACTCCCTCATCACTCAGCAACCCCTGGGCGGTAAAGCTCAATTTGGTGGCCAGAGATTTGGTGAAATGGAAGTATGGGCACTGGAAGCCTATGGTGCAGCTCACACACTTCAGGAAATGCTTACCGTAAAATCTGATGATGTGGAAGGCCGTTCCAGGGTCTACAATGCACTGGTTAAGGGTGAAAATTTGCCCGAATTCGGTATACCTGAATCCTTCAATGTCTTGCTTCGCGAGATGAAGGGTCTGGGGCTGGATGTTGAATTAAAGTAAAAAGGGAGTTGTCCTTTGCTTAATAAATCTGTAGTCAACGACTTTACCGAGATAACGATCCGTCTGGCATCGCCTGAGAAAATTCTGCGCGAGTCCAGAGGTGAGATCTTTAAGCCAGAGACCATTAATTACCGTACATATAAGCCGGAAAAAGATGGTCTGTTTTGCGAACGTATCTTTGGACCTGTCAAGGATTGGGAATGCCATTGTGGTAAATACAAAAGAATCCGCTATAAGGGAATCATTTGTGACCGCTGTGGTGTTGAAGTAACCCGTAAAAAAGTTCGCCGTGAAAGAATGGGTCATATTACGCTGGCTGTGCCAGTTGTACATACCTGGTACCTCCGGTCGATTCCATCTACACTGGCTCATACATTGGGAATGACCTCCAAAAATCTGGAGCGCATCATTTACTACGAGTCCTATGTCGTTATTTCTCCTGGAAAAGCCGATGTAGAACCTGGTGAAATTCTTGATGAGGAAGATTTCATCGAGTTGGATGCCATTTATGGTCCAGATGCTCTTGGAGCTGATGAGGAAGATGTTTTTATCGCTAAAACTGGCGGTGAAGCTATCCTTTCCATGCTTCGTGAGTTGGAAATCAAAAAGAATATGATCGCCTTGAAAGAAATTGTCAAGACCACCAGAAGTCAGCAGAAAAAAGCTGATGCCCTGAAGCGTCTTAGAATGATCAAGGCTTTCGATACAAAAGCAGGTGATGTGCCCAATCGTCCCGAATGGATGGTTCTGACCATTCTACCTGTTATTCCTCCTGAATTGCGTCCACTTGTTCCTCTGGATGGTGGCCGTTTTGCGGCTTCGGATCTCAATGATCTATACCGTCGTGTGATCATTCGTAACAACCGTTTACGCCAGCTTATGGAGATTAAAGCTCCAGATGTGATTCTGCGAAACGAAAAGCGAATGCTTCAGGAATCAGTAGATTCCCTCTTCGACAATAGTCGTAAGCAAAGCGCTGTTCGTTCAGGTACTCGCAGACCACTTAAGTCTTTATCTGACATGCTTTCTGGTAAGCAGGGTCGTTTTCGTCAAAACCTGCTTGGAAAACGTGTGGATTATTCTGGTCGTTCAGTAATCGTTGTTGGACCAGACCTGAAGCTTCATGAGTGTGGAATTCCAAAAGAAATGGCCATTGAGCTGTTCAAACCACATATCATTTCTGAACTTCTTGTTCGCAATTATGCCAAGACGCCAAAACAGGCCAAGGTGATTGTAGAAGAGAAGATGCCCGAAGTATACGATGTGCTTGAATTTGTAGTTAAAGATCACCCCGTGATGTTAAACCGTGCACCGACCCTGCATAGATTGGGTATCCAGGCCTTCCAGCCTGTCCTGATCAATGGTCGTGCTATCCGCCTGCACCCACTGGTGTGTTCAGCCTTTAATGCTGACTTTGATGGTGACCAGATGGCTGTTCACCTGCCACTTTCTGCAGAAGCGATCACGGAAGCGCGCATGCTCATGCTATCAAGTCACAATATTCTCCATCCCGCCCATGGTTCGCCAATTACAGTGCCTTCACAGGATATGGTTATTGGTTGTTATTATCTGACCAAGAACAGACCAGGTACCAAAGGGGAGGGGATGATTTTTAAATCACCTGATGAAGCTTATCTGGCGGTTGAAGGAAATCATCTTGACTATCATGCAACCATTAAGGTTCGTATGGATGAGGAATTGGTTGAGACAACAGCCGGTAGACTTACGCTTAATGATGCACTGCCTGAGGGGTATCCCTTCATTAATGAACTCATCACTAAAAAACGTCTTGAGAAGCTGATTAGTGAAGTCATGCGTTTTTCAGGCAACTATCAAACAGTAAAATTCCTTGATGCACTCAAAAGACTGGGTTTTGAATATGCCACACGCAGTGGTGTATCCATTGGTCTTTCTGACATTCTGGTACCTGAAAAGAAGACTGCTCTTCTAGACCGATCTACAAAAGAGGTCGAAAAGGTTAATTCTGACCGTCGTGCTGGATGGCTCACCGAGGGTGAGAGATACAATAAGGTTTTGGATATCTGGACCCATACTACCAACCAGGTTGCCGGTATGATGATGGATGCTTTGCGTACCCATGATAGCGGATTTAACTCCGTATTCATGATGGCTGATTCAGGTGCTCGTGGATCTTCGGATCAGATCAAGCAGCTGGCCGGTATGCGTGGATTGATGGCCAAACCACAGAAATCTTTGAAGGGTAGTCAGGGTGAAATTATTGAAACCCCGATTACATCAAACTTCAAAGAAGGTTTGACTGTTCTGGAATACTTTATATCAACACACGGTGCGCGTAAGGGTCTGGCTGATACAGCTCTGAAAACTGCTGATGCTGGTTATCTCACACGTCGTCTTGTTGATGTTGCCCAGGATGTTGTGATTCGCATGGAAGATTGTGGAACGATCAACGGTATCGATGTGAAGCCGCTGAAACAGGGCGAGAAGGTAATTGAACCATTGCAGGATCGTATCAAGGGTCGCGTGCTTCAGGAAGATATATTTGATCCTCTGACAGATGAGATGATCGCCGAAGTAGGTGTCCTCGTTCATGAAGAGCTTGCTCTAAAGATCGCAGAATCCAATGTAGAGAAAGTTCGTATCCGGTCGGTGCTTACCTGTGAAGCTGAATTTGGGGTATGTGCCAAATGTTATGGACGTAATATGTCCACAGCCAAACTGGTGAATGCCGGAGAAGCTGTTGGAATCATGGCGGCCCAGGCTATTGGGGAACCAGGTACACAGCTAACGCTGCGAACATTCCATATTGGTGGAACGGCTGCACGTATCATTGAAGAGAGCGAAATGTCTGCCAAGAGTGCAGGAACCGTTCGCTATTCTCCTGGACTGCGTGTCACTGAACCCACAGAGGAATTGGGTCGCATTGCTTTGGTCCGAAACAACTATCTGGAAATTGTGGATGATAACAATCGTGCATTGATGCGCGCAAATGTTCCCTATGCCAGTACAGTTGGAGTGGCTGATGGAGAAAAGGTTTCTGCTGGCCAGGGTCTCGTTCGTTGGGATCCACGTACTGACTTTATTATTGCTCAGACAGCCGGAACGATTCGTTTTGTTGAAATCGTCGAAGATATGACCTTTGTTGAAGAATCTGGTGAAACAGGCAAGATCGAGCGTACGATCACAGATGCCCGTGGCATGAGAATGACACCTCGTCTAGAGATCTGTGATGAAAAGGGTGCCGTTATTGGAAAAGACGTTGTACTCCCAGTTGGTGCTGTTCTGACCGTTTCTGACGGACAGAAGATCCCAGCCGGTACGACGCTTGCAAAATTCCTGAAGGGTAAATCAAGAACTGCGGATATTACTGGTGGACTGCCACGTGTTGCTGAATTGTTTGAAGCACGTAATCCTGCAGATCCATCTGTTGTAACTGAAGTTGCCGGAATGGTTCATTATGGTGATCTCAAGCGTGGCGTGAGAACGATCCTCGTTGAAACACCAGATAATGTGAAGTATGAATATTCAATTCCGTATGGTCGTCATATCATCGTATTGGATGGAGATTATATCCAGGCAGGAGACCGACTCTGTGAAGGGCCCGTTTCACCGAAGGATATTCTCCGGATCAAGGGTGAACGTGAGGTTCAGGAATATCTCGTAAATGAGATCCAGGAAGTTTATCGCCTTCAGGGTGTGCGCATCAACGATAAGCACATTGAAACCATCGTGCGTCAGATGATGCAGAAGATTCAAGTTGAGAACCCAGGTGATACAACATTCCTGCATCAGGATCGCGTGAATAAATTCCAGTTCCAAACTGAAAATAATCGCGTCCTTGAAATGGTTGTGGTAGAAAAACCAGGTGAATCAGATTATAGCGAATATCAACTGGTTGATCGCGCTGAGATGGAAGTGACTGTTGCTGACTTGAAAGCCAACGACAAAGCCCTTCCCGAGTATCGTGATGCCGAACCCGCAACGCATACGCCATTGTTATTGGGAATCACCAGAGCTTCACTGAATACTGAGAGTATTTTCTCTGCTGCTTCCTTCCAGGAAACCACTCGAGTGCTTACCAATGCTGCCATTAACGCCAAGACAGATACACTTCGCGGCTTAAAGGAGAACATCATTGTTGGTCGTCTGATCCCAGCTGGTACCGGACTGCCAAAGTACGGCAAAATTAAGGCGGAAGGACCAGCAAATGAGATCGCTGAACAAGTCCTGGAAGCAAGGAAAAAGCGGGAAGAAGCCAAGGTTTTCATTAGAGAAAATTCAGAGCCTGAAAGTGAATAAATGACCTTGACTGCTCATGGGTCAGAAATTATACTGTGCGGCTTTTTAAAAGGAGATTAAATGCCAACGATTAATCAATTGGTGCGTAAGGGTCGAAAGAGCCTTGTGAAAAAGAAGAAAGCACCAGCGCTTAAAGCCTGTCCTCAAAAAAGAGGTGTGTGCACAAGAGTTTATACCACCACTCCGAAGAAGCCAAATTCGGCTCTCCGTAAGGTGGCTCGTGTCCGTTTAGCTAACGGGATTGAAGTGACAGCTTATATACCCGGGGAAGGTCATAATTTGCAGGAGCACTCAATTGTTCTGATTGAGGGTGGTCGTGTAAAGGATTTACCAGGTGTTCGCTATCATATTATTCGTGGCACTTTGGATACAGCCGGTGTAGAAAACCGCAGAACAAGTCGATCTCGCTACGGCGCGAAACGACCAAAATAAGTAAGAAATTGACTGATGCGCAGACGTAGACCAGAAAAAAGAAGTATTTTACCAGATCCAGTATACAATGATGTTGGTGTAGCTCGTTTTATCAACTATTTGATGGAGCGTGGGAAAAAAGGTCTGAGTGAAAAGATCCTTTATGGAGCTTTTGATATTATACAACAAAAGACTAAAAGTGACCCACTTGAGCTATTCAAAAAGGCTATTGAAAATGTAGCACCTATGGTTGAGGTGAAATCCAAACGAGTAGGTGGTGCAACATATCAGGTACCTGTTGAAGTGCGTAATGCACGCAGGCAAGCCCTGGCTTATCGCTGGATCATTTCCTTTTCAAAGAAGCGCTCTCAGAAAACCATGTCTGAGAAGTTGGCAGCCGAGTTGATCGGGGCTGCAAATAATGAGGGTGGTTCAATTAAAAAGCGTGAAGATACTCACCGCATGGCAGAGGCGAATAAGGCCTTTGCTCATTTTAGGTAAGCCGTGAAAAACACTGATCTTACGAAGGTACGAAATATTGGCATCATGGCGCACATCGATGCTGGTAAGACCACCACTACTGAGCGTATTCTCTATTATACGGGAAGAACGCATAGAATTGGTGAAGTACATGATGGTGCCGCCACCATGGACTGGATGGAGCAGGAGCGTGAAAGGGGTATTACCATAACCTCTGCTGCTACGACAGCTTTCTGGGATGATCACCGCATCAATATTATTGATACTCCAGGACACGTTGATTTTACCGTAGAAGTTGAGCGTAGTTTGCGTGTACTTGATGGTGCTGTTGCACTGTTCTGTGCCGTTGGCGGTGTGGAACCTCAAAGTGAAACTGTCTGGCGTCAAGCTGACAAGTACGGTGTTCCTCGTATTGCTTTTGTCAACAAGATGGATCGGACAGGTGCCGATTTTTATAACGTTCTTGATATGATCAAGAAACGGCTTGGTGCCAACCCAGTCCCCATCGTATTACCTATTGGGGCAGGCGAGCTCTTTACCGGACTCATTGACCTCCTCAATATGAAAGCAATTCTTTATAATGACAGCTCCCTTGGAGCTCATTTTGAATATGGCGATATCCCCAAGGATATGGTTGAGAAGGCCGAAGAATACCGCCATCACCTCATTGAAGAAGTAGCCAGTTACGACGATTCTCTCCTGGAAAAATATTTAGAGGGTGTCGAGCTGAACCCTGAAGAGATTGCCAAGGCGATTCGCGCTGCCACCCTTGATGGATCCATGATCCCCACTATGGTAGGATCAGCATTCAAGAATAAAGGTGTTCAGAGGCTGCTTGATTCGATCATCGCATATATGCCCTCACCCCTTGATCTTCCACCTACTGAGGGTCATGATGTAGATAATAACGATAAAATTCTTGAGCGTAAAGCCGATGAGAATGAACCATTTGCAGCGCTCGCTTTTAAAATTATGACGGATCCCTATGTTGGTAAGCTGACTTTCTTTAGGGTTTATTCCGGATCTGTGAAAACGGGTGATTCAGTACTTAATTCGATTAGTGGTAAACGCGAAAGAGTTGGGCGTCTGATGATCATGCACTCTAACAAGCGTGAAGAGAGAGATGAGATCTACGCTGGTGAGATTGCAGCAGCAATTGGTCTTAGAAATACACGTACAGGTGATACCCTGTGTGATCAGAAGCACCCCATTGTGCTTGAGTCCATGGATTTTCCTGAACCTGTTATCTCCGTTGCTATTGAGCCCGAGTCCAAGGCGGATAATGATGCCTTGACTGTCGCACTTTCAAAGCTTTCTGAAGAAGATCCAACATTCATGGTGAATGTTGATCATGAAACTGGTCAAACCATTATTCGTGGAATGGGTGAATTGCACCTCGAGATCATCGTCGATCGTTTACTCCGCGAATTCAAGGTGAATGCCCGCGTTGGTGCGCCACAGGTCGCCTATGTGGAAACTATCACCAAAAAAGTTGAGCAGAATACAAAATTCTCACGTCAAACTGGTGGTAAGGGTCAATACGGACATGTTGTGATCCGCGTTGAGCCTAACGAAGCTGGTAAAGGATACCATTTTGAGAATAAGATCGTTGGTGGTGCCATTCCAAAAGAATACATCCCAGCTGTCGATAAGGGCATGCAGGAAGCACTAAAGAATGGTGTGGTTGCTGGTTACCCGATAATGGATGTCCGGGTTGAGCTTTATGATGGAAGCTATCATGATGTTGATTCATCAGAAATGGCGTTTAAGATAGCCGGGTCTATGGCTATTCAGGCCGCCTGTAAAAAGGCTGGTGCAAAACTGATGGAGCCTTCCATGGCTGTTGAAGTTGTTGTCCCTGAAGAATACCTGGGTGATGTAATGGGTGACCTCTCATCACGTCGTGGTATGATTCAAGGTATGACACCCCGTAAAGATGCTCAGGTTGTGAATGCATTTGTACCGCTATCTGAAATGTTTGGATATGCGACGGATCTGCGTTCTCTTACACAGGGTCGTGCTGTATTTACTATGCAGTTTGATCACTATGTATTGATCCCAGATAGTATTGCTGAAAAGATATTTGAAAAGTCTAAAGGCTAGAGAAAGGCCTGGAGGAGCAAAAAATGGCAAAAGAAAAATTTAACCGCGACAAACCTCACGTGAACGTTGGAACTATTGGTCACGTTGATCACGGTAAGACGACATTAACAGCAGCTATCACTCAGGTGTTGGCCGCCAAGGGATTGAGTGAAGTTCGTTCCTTTGATAGTATCGATAACGCTCCAGAAGAGCGTGAACGAGGAATCACTATCGCCACGGCTCACGTCGAGTATATGACAGAGAATCGTCACTATGCTCACGTGGATTGTCCCGGACACGCCGACTACATTAAGAATATGATCACAGGAGCCGCCCAGATGGACGGAGCTATCCTGGTTGTATCCGCCGCTGATGGTGCCATGCCTCAGACCCGTGAGCACGTACTGCTTGCCCGTCAGGTGAACGTACCTTCCATGGTTGTCTATATGAACAAGGTTGATCAGGTTGACGATCCAGAACTACTAGACCTGGTTGAGATGGAACTGCGTGAGTTGCTGGATGAGTATGAATTTCCTGGTGATGATACCCCTATTATCCGTGGATCAGCACTCGAAGCATTGAGTAATCTTGATGATGATGAGAAGACAGCGTCTATCATGGAGCTGATGAATGCCATCGATACTTTTATCCCTGAACCGGAGCGCGATGTTGACCGTCCCTTCCTGATGCCTGTTGAAGATGTATTCTCAATCACAGGTCGTGGAACAGTTGGAACGGGTCGTATCGAGCGTGGTGTTGTAAAGGTTGGTGAAGAGATCGAGATCATCGGTATCACCAATGAGAGCAAGAAGACCACAGTAACCGGTGTTGAGATGTTCCGCAAGTTGTTGGATAGTGGCATGGCCGGAGACAATGTTGGTCTGCTGCTTCGTGGTATTGATAAAGAGTGGTTGCGTCGTGGAATGGTTTGTATCAAACCTGGTAGCGTAACACCTCATACCAAATTTAAAGCCAAGGTCTATATCTTGAAGAAGGAAGAAGGCGGACGCCATACACCATTCTTTGAGGGATATCGTCCTCAGTTCTACTTCCGTACAACGGATGTAACTGGTGTAGCCTCACTTCCTGAAGGAACCGAGATGGTTATGCCTGGTGATAATGTAAGTTTAACGATCGAATTGATCCAGCCCATCGCCATGGAACTAGAGCTGCGCTTCGCTATTCGCGAAGGTGGTCATACTGTTGGTGCCGGTGTGGTTACTGAGATCATCGAGTAATAATCATTAACGTATCTATAGCTATTAAAAGGAATCCAGAATGCCGTCACAGACAATAAGAATCAGTCTCAAGGCATATGATCATAATCTGCTGGATAAGTCCACGGCAAGAATCGTTCAAACCGCTAAGTCCACTGGGGCTGTTATTGCGGGGCCGATTCCGCTGCCCACGAAGCGTTCTATCGTGACGGTATTGCGGTCCCCCCACGTGAATAAAAAATCACGTGAACAGTTTCAAACGAAGATTCACAAGCGTTTGGTCGATATACACAACTCGTCTGCAAAGACAGTTGATGCCTTGATGAAATTGGATTTACCCGCTGGTGTTGACATTGAGATTAAGGTGTAACATGAGAGGTTTAATCGGACAAAAATTGGGAATGACTCAGTTTTGGCTTGAGGATGGTCAGGTCATACCTGTCACCGTCATTCAGGGTGGACCTTGTGTCATTACTCAGATCAAGACTGAAGAGCATGACGGGTATTCATCCGTTCAGCTTGGGTATAAAGACAAAAAAGAGTCACGTGAGACCAAACCCCAGATTGGACATTTCAAGAAAGCCAATACAACGCCAAAATATTTTGTTCACGAATTCCGCAATCTGGAAGTTGGTGGCAAAAAAGAAGGCGATGCAGTTGATGTTGATATGTTTGAGGTTGGTGACCGTGTCACTGTATCTGGTACAAGTAAGGGACGTGGATTCTCAGGTGTAATGAAACGGCACAATTTTCATGGTGGCCATGCCTCCCATGGAAAATCAGATCAGCTACGAGCCGGTGGTTCTATAGGTGCCAGTTCTGATCCAAGTCGTGTATGGCTTGGTACCAAGATGGCTGGTCAATACGGCGCTAAGAAAGCCAGTATTCGTAATCTGGAAGTGGTCGCTGTAGACGTTGACAATCACATCGTTATGGTAAAAGGCGCAGTACCTGGACCTACTAATGGTTTTGTTCAATTGCTGGATCGGGGTTGATTATGAAATTAAAAGTATATTCTCCCGAAGGCAAGCAAACCCAGAAAAAGGTCGATGGTCTGGATTCAGTATTTGGGGTCGAGCCTAACGAGCATGTTGTTTATCTTGCCGTTAAAGCAGAATTGAATAATCTCCGCCAGGGATCTGTAAAGACCAAAAGTCGTGCAGAAGTATCTGGTGGTGGTAAAAAACCCTGGAAGCAGAAGGGTCGTGGTGGCGCTCGCGCTGGATCAACCCGTTCTCCGATCTTTGTCGGTGGTGGGCATACATTTGCCATCTCACCAAAGACTTACAATATGTCCCTGCCGAAAAAGGTAAGGCGTTTGGCACGGAGAAGTGTGCTCTCAGATAAGGTCAAATCAGATTCAATCATCGTCATAGACGCTTTCAATTTTGACAAGCCTAAGACAAAGGATGTTACGTCTCTTTTAAAAGCGCTCCAGATCGCAGATAAGAAATTGCTCATCCTCACATCAAACTTCGATGAAGGTTTGATGCTCAGTGGACGCAATTTGAAAAATGTCGCAATTATTGAGACTGCTTTTGTATCTGCCTATGATCTGATTGACAATGAAGTAATTCTCATGGATAAAGCCTCCATCGAGATTCTTAACGCCCAGTTGGCAGACTAGGAGAGATGGATATGAGTCAAGGTATTATTATCGAGCCCATTCTCTCTGAGAAAAGTGCGGCCCTGCAGGAATCGCAGCGCAAATATGCATTTAAAGTATTAAAGTCAGCCAATAAGATCGATATCAAAAAAGTTGTTGAGAGTCGTTTTGATGTCAAGGTTGAGAAGGTTGCTACAATGAATATGAACGGAAAAATAAAACGCTCAACCATGCGCAGTGGTGGCCGTGTTATCAGAACAGAAGGTCCTCGCGCCTCCTGGAAGAAGGCAGTGGTTACCCTAAAAGATGGCGAGTCGATTGACTTTTTCCGTGATGAGCAGGCGTAAGGTGGTTCAGAATGGCAGTTAAAACATATAAGCCGATTACCCCGGGACAGCGTTTTAAAACGACGTCATCTTTTGAGGAAATCACAAGAACAGATCCTGAAAAAAGTCTGCTTGCTCCCTTAAAGAAGTCCGGTGGTCGTAATAATAATGGTCGCATCACATCACGACGTCGTGGTGGTGGCCATCGTAGACATTACCGTATCATAGATTTTAAGAGAGATAAAACTGACATCCCGGCACGAGTGGATTCTATTGAATATGATCCCAATCGCTCTGCTAATATTGCCTTGTTGATATATGCAGATGGTGAAAAACGATATATTCTTGCTCCGCATAAGCTGGTTGTTGGTTCAGAGATCATCTCAAGCGAATCTGCTCCCATCAAGGTTGGGAACTGTTTGATGCTTGAAAATATACCGGCTGGTGCTCTTGTTCATAACATTGAGATGAAGCCAGGTAAAGGTGGTCAAATATCAAGATCTGCCGGTGCTGGCGCGCAGATAATGGCTAAAGAGGGTGATTATGTTACCCTGAAGCTACCTAGTGGTGAAATGCGCATGATCCATAAGCGTTGTCGCGCTACCCTGGGCGAAGTCGGAAACAAAGAGCATGAAAACATCTCTATTGGTAAGGCTGGTCGTTCAAGGTGGATGGGTCGTCGTCCCAAAGTTCGTGGTGTTGCGATGAATCCTGTTGATCACCCAATGGGTGGTGGCGAAGGCCGCTCCTCAGGTGGTCGTCATCCTACCACACCCTGGGGAAAACCCACTAAGGGATATAAGACGCGTAAGAAAAATAAGGCGTCTAACAAATATATTGTCGCTCGTCGGAAGAAGAAATAAGGTCTGATATATTATGCCAAGATCGATTAAAAAAGGACCCTACATTGCACCAAAGCTTTTGGCAAAGGCTGAGGCAGCTCAGGAAAGTAAAAAGCGTGTTGTTATCAAAACATGGTCACGACGCTCAATGATTGTACCTGAATTCGTGGGTTTGACATTTGCCGTTCATAACGGGAAGAAATTTATTCCCGTATATGTTTCTGAAAATATGGTTGGACACAAACTTGGTGAGTTTTCACCGACACGAACTTATCGCGGTCACCTCGATAAATCGAAGAAGAGGTAAGGTATGGAAGCTGTAGCAAAAGCCAAACATATCCACCAGTCTGCCCGGAAGGTTCGCCAGGTGTTGGACGAAGTACGTGGAAAACAGGTTGAGAATGCCATTAATAAATTGCATTTCACACCTAAGAAGGCTGCAAAGATTATTGAAAAGACACTTCGCAGTGCTGTTGCCAACGCCATCAATAGAGAAGGTTCTGAAGTCGATGCTGACAAGCTCTTCATTAAAGAAGCTTTTTGCGATGAGGGCCCCACAATGCGACGTTTTAGACCTCGCGCTATGGGTCGGGCAACCATTATCAGAAAACGTACCAGTCACCTGACCATTGTGGTCGCAGAGAAAGAGTAGAGGAGACGTTTTGGGTCAAAAAACACATCCTGTCGGTTTTCGTCTGGGTTTTAATAAAACCTGGAGTTCAAACTGGTTTGACGAGAAGAACTTCGCCGATAAGCTGAATGAAGATATACTTCTTCGAAAATATATTTATAAGCGACTTGCTCACGCTGCCGTTGATATAATTGATATTCACCGCACCAGTAAAAAGATCACTATCTCGATCTCAACTGCCCGTCCTGGAATTGTGATTGGTAGAAAGGGAGAAGAAGTTGATCGCCTTCGCGAAGAAATCCGCAGACTTACTGGTCGCGAGATTCAGATTAATGTAAACGAAATAAAGCGTCCTGAATTGAGCGCTCGTCTGGTTGGTAGAAATATTGCTGACCAATTGGTAAAGAAAATTGCTTTCCGCCGTGCGGCAAAAAAAGCAATCCAATCTACCATGCGGATGGGTGCTGAAGGAATCAAAGTGACCGTCTCCGGTCGCCTGGGTGGCGCTGAAATGTCACGTACCGAGTCCTTCCATGAAGGCCGGGTACCGCTGCATACCCTGCGTTCTGACATCGATTATGCTCTTGTTGAAGCTCACACTACTTATGGCGTCATTGGCGTTAAGGTGTGGATCTGCAACGGGGAAGCTGTCGGAATCGCCGGTTAAGGGAGAATAGATCATGTTAATGCCAAGAAAGGTTAAATACCGTCGGCATCATCGCGGAAGAAAACATGGTAATGCAGCCAGAGGTAACGAAGTATCATTCGGAACCTTTGGACTTAAAGCACTGGAAGCCGGCTGGATTACCAGTCGTCAAATTGAAGCTACTCGTGTTGCCATCGTCCGAAAAGTTCGTAAATCTGGTCGTATGTGGATTCGTATTTTTCCACAAAAGCCAGTGACCATCAAACCAGCTGAAACACGCATGGGTAAGGGAAAGGGTTCTCCAGAGTATTGGGTGGCCGTTGTTAAGCCTGGTCGTGTCATGTTTGAGGTTGATGGTGTGGATTTGAAGACTGCCCAGGAAGCATTCCGTTTGGCCGGCCATAAATTACCGATTAAAACTAAAACAGTCGCTCGTCGCGATATCCATGAGGCTTGATAATGAAGACTTCAGAGATTAAAGATTTTACAGTCGAAGCCTTGCAGAACAAGCTCGCAGACAACGAAACTGAAATGGCAAATTTGCGTTTTCAGAAAGCACTGCAGCAGTTGGAAAAACCAACTCGCGTGCGTGAATTAAGACGTGAGATTGCTCAGATTAAAACAGTGCTCAAGGAAATGGATTTAGGAATCCGTGAGAATAAAGGGTTGGAAAAATGAGTGAACGTGGAAACCGCAAGGTGGTCCAGGGTATTGTAACCAGCAATGCCATGGATAAGACCATTGTCGTTAAAGTGAGTCGTCGTTTGCGTCACCCCCTTTATGGCAAGTTCATCAAGAAGAGTAAGAATTTTAAAGCTCATGATGAGAAGAATTCATGCAATATTGGTGATGAGGTAAGAATTATTGAGAGTCGTCCCATCTCTAAAGATAAGCGTTGGAGACTCCTTGAAACCGTTAAGCAGGCTGTAGAAGTCTAAGTAAGGGTGGAATAGAACAATGATACAACAAGAAACACGACTCGCAGTCGCAGACAATACGGGTGCCAAGGAAGTCCTCTGTTTCAAGGTTCTTGGTGGTAGTCGCCGCAGATACGCCTCAGTAGGTGATCTGATCGTCGTGACAGTGAAACATGCCATCCCCAACGGCACGGTTAAAAAAGGTGAAATATCTACCGCTGTTGTTGTGAGAACTAAGAAAGAGATCCGTCGCAAGGACGGTAGCTATATTCGTTTTGATGAGAATGCTGCCGTACTGCTGAATGCACAGGGTGAACCACGAGGTACTCGTATCTTTGGACCTGTTGCTCGCGAATTGCGTGAGAAAAAACATATGCGCATCGTTTCCATGGCGCCAGAAGTGCTTTAGGAGGCTATGAAAATGAAAATTAAGAAAAACGATCAGATTGTGGTCCTGGCCGGTGCCGATAAAGGTAAAACTGGAAAAGTTTTAGCCGTATTCCCAAAATCCCAGCGTGTGCTGGTCGAAGGGATCAACTTTATCAAGAAACATCAGCGTCAAACATCCGCAAATGCTCCTTCTGGAATCATTGAAAAAGAAGCTGCCATCAACGTTTCCAACGTCGCTCTTCTTCAAAATGGTAAACCAGTCAAAGTAGGTTATAAATTTTTAGATGACGGTCGAAAAGTCAGAGTATTAAAGACTTCCGGCGAAGTCATTGACCGATAAGGTGTGAGTGATTATGAGTGAATATACACCTAGATTAAAAGAAAAGTACACCGCAGAAGTAACGCCCTTTCTCATGAAAAAATTTGAGTATAAGAGCCCGATGCAAGTTCCTGCGTTGAAGAAGATTACCCTGAATATGGGGCTTGGAAAAGCCAAGGAAGAACCACGCCGTCTGGAAGCAGCCGTCAATGAATTAACAATTATTTCCGGACAGAAAGCTGTGATCACCAAGGCAAAGAAAGCTATTTCTAATTTCAAGTTACGCGCTGGAGACCCTGTTGGTGCCCGCGTAACACTCCATGGAAAAACCATGTGGGAGTTTTTGGATCGCTTTATCTCTGTCGCGCTGCCTCGCGTTCGTGACTTTAATGGTGTTCCCAATAGATCCTTTGATGGTCGTGGGAATTACAGTCTTGGTATTAAAGAGCAAATTATCTTTCCTGAAATCGATTATGATAAGATCGAAGGCGTCAATGGGATGGATATCAGTATTACGACCTCTGCTACGACAGATGAGGAGGCCTATGAGCTTTTAACGGCTCTGGGAATTCCCTTCAGACGTAAGCAGGTATAGGAGCGAGAAGAATTATGGCAAAAAAATCCCTTATCGCCAAAGCGAAAAGAAAACCAAAATTTCAGGTAAGAGGCTACAATCGCTGTCGCGTTTGTGGACGACCTCACGGTTATCTCAGGAAATTTGGTCTCTGTAGAATCTGTTTTCGTGAATTGGCTCTTAAAGGCGAAATACCTGGCGTTATTAAGGCCAGTTGGTAAGGAGACCATTCGATATGTCAATGAGTGATCCAGTCGCAGATTTCCTAACCCGCATTCGTAATGCCCAGCAAGCTGGTCATCGTTGGACTGATATTCCAAGTTCCAACCTCAAGCTTCGTATGGCATTGCTTCTTAAGCTGGAAGGATTTATAAAAGATTTTGTTATTGTCGAAGATGATAAGCAAAATGTATTACGTGTTTATTTGAAATATACAGCCAAAGGCTCGCCGGTTATCGCTGGTTTGACTCGTATCAGTCGTCCTGGTCGTCGTCATTATGTACCTGCCGATAATCTGCCACGCGTTCGCAACGGTTTGGGGATTGCAATCCTTACGACCAGTCGCGGTGTGATCACTGACAAGCAAGCTAAAAGAGAGCGCGTCGGTGGCGAAGTCTTGTGCCATGTCTGGTAAGCTTTAGGGGTCTATTGTGTCAAGAATTGGAAAAATGCCTGTTGCCATCCCTGCCGGAGTTGAGGTAAAAATTCACGCTGATTTTATTGAGGCCAAAGGTCCCAAGGGAACTGACATCGTTGAATTACCTTCATTGGTTAAGGTTGAGCAAGTTGAGAACGAGATTTTGGTTAATCGAACTTCTGATGAAAAAGATGCTCGTGCTGCCCATGGTTTAATACGTGCATTGATAAATAACTTAGTTACAGGCGTATCAACTGGATTCTCACGCAAGTTGGAAGTTGTAGGTACGGGTTTTACTGTAACGACTCAGCAGGGTGGACTGTTAATCAATGTTGGTTTTTCGCATCCCGTATATATCGGTGCTGTGGATGGAATTGATTATTCCGTAGAAAAGGGGAATACCTCCTTTACTGTGAGTGGCTATAATAAATATATGGTCGGTGAGGTGTCTGCAAAGATACGCTCGGTTCGTCCTCCAGAGCCCTTTAAGGGTAAGGGTATTCGTTATAAAGACGAATATGTCAGACGTAAAGCCGGTAAGACCGTTGGAAAATAAAGGATTTAAGCTGTGAAGTATCCTAAATCAGCCAAAGATCAAAAAAGGCTGAAAAAGAAAAAAGCTCTGCGCGCCCATTTGGAGGGAACGGCAGAGGTACCACGTTTGGTTGTATTCCGCAGCAATCGACATGTCTATGCTCAATTGGTGAATGATCATGAACATCGCGTCCTCCTGGGAAGCACTGATCTCCAAAAAGCAGTAGCCAGTCAATTGAAAAAAGACAGCACCAAGACTGATGCAAGTGTCGCCCTCGGAAAAACCATTGCTGAAATGGCCAAGGCTAAAGGTATCAAGAAGGTCGTATTCGACCGGAATGGCTTTATATATCATGGTCGCATCAAAGCACTGGCCGACTCGGTTCGTGCCGAAGGATTGGAGTGTTAATGAAACGATCAATTAATCCCAG
>CAZVSF010000004.1:0-10420 GCA_964630195.1 uncultured Lentisphaeria bacterium | reverse complement strand
GAAAATCTTGAAGATGCAACCGAGATTGCCCGCAGACGTGGAATTTCCATTCAGGAGTTATTTAACTAAAATGAATGCTAAGAAAAAAGTTGGGCAGATCAAAGTCACCCAGATAAAGGGGTTGATCGGCCAAAAAGAAAAATTGAAGAGAACTGTTGAAGCGCTGGGTTTAAAGCGTATACATCATAGTGTTATTCATGAAGATAACGATGTTATTCGTGGCATGGTTTTCAAGGTGAAGCACTTGGTGACTGTGGAGAAAGTTTAAATGAAATTAGGTGATTTAAAACCAGCTGCCGGTTCTACAAAGAAAAAAAGACGTATTGGTCGTGGCAATGCCTCCGGGTGGGGTCGCAATGCCGGTCGCGGTGAAAAAGGCTATGGCTCAAGAACTGGCTCCAAAAGCGCCGGATTGTTTGAAGGTGGCCAGATGCCATTGCATAGAAGACTCCCAAAACGGGGTTTTACAAATCATTTCCGGAAAGAATATGAGATCTTGAACCTTCGCGATTTGGGTCGTATCGAAGCCAAGGTTATTGACGCAGCAGCACTCCTGGAAGCAGGACTTATCAATAAAGTTGATAGTCTGATCAAAGTTTTAGGGGATGGCGAAATCGATCGCGCGGTGGAGATCACTGTTGATGCTTTTAGCAAATCTGCTGAAGAAAAGATCACAGCTGCAGGGGGAAAGGTAGCTCGTAGATGATTGAAAAAATCAAAACAATATTCCGGATTCCCGAATTAAGACAGCGCATTCTATTTACGCTCGGCGTTATCGCTGTATTTCGTCTTGGTAGTCATGTTCCTCTTCCTGGTGTTGATGTAGAAGTCCTCCGTGCAGCAATAGAAAATCTGCAGCAGGGTTTTCAAGGGTTTTTGGGTCTTTTTGATCTTTTTGCAGGTGGTAATTTTAAAAAAGCCACCGTTTTTGCCATTGGTATCATGCCTTATATATCAGCCTCTATTATCCTTCAACTGTTAGGTTCTGTGGTTCCTTATTTTCAGAAACTGCAGAAAGAAGGAGAAGAAGGTCGTAAAAAAATTACCCAGCTTACCCGCTATGGAACGGTGCTTATCGCAACGATGCAAGCCTGGGCAATTGGTCTCTTTCTGAGTTCCATGGAAGCGTCTGTGGGTGGTGGAACTGCGAAAGTAGTACCTGATGGTGGATTTGGATTTATGGCCCTTACGGTGATCACCCTGGTAACCGGTACCATGTTTCTCATGTGGTTGGGAGAGCAGATCACGGAACGTGGTATTGGCAATGGAATTTCCCTGATCATTATGATTGGAATCCTTGTGAGATTACCCCAGGTCATCTTCAAGGAGATCCACTATGTGCAGAACGATGTCCACACAATTTTTACAGAAATCCTTCTCATTGGAATCCTGATTGGGGTCGTTGCCGGTGTTATCATGTTGACACAGGGAACCAGGAAAATCCCAGTGCAATATGCCAAACGAGTTGTAGGCCGTAAAGTTTATGGTGGACAATCCACACATATTCCCTTACGCATCAATACGGCTGGTGTTATGCCGATTATCTTTGCTCAGGCCATTTTGATGCTGCCTGGCATGATCGGAACCTATTTTTATGAGAGTCCATGGGTCGGTAGTATGTTGAGGTTGTTTGACTACAATCATCCATTCTATTTAACCGTCTTCGGACTTTTTATCGTATTTTTCACTTACTTCTATACCGCGATTGCTTTTAATCCCGTTGAAGTAGCAGACAATATGAAAAAGCAGGGTGGCTTTATTCCAGGCATTAGACCGGGAAAAAGAACTGCTGAGTACATCGATAATATACTTACCAGAGTTACACTGCCCGGCGCAATCGCTCTGGCACTCATCGCTGTATTCCCATCCATTATCGTCAACTTTTTGAATGTTGACTATGATGTTGCCAGCTTTTTTGGTGGAACCAGCCTGCTGATCATGGTTGGTGTTGCATTAGATACACTGCAACAGGTTGAATCACATCTACTCATGCGTCATTATGACGGGTTCATGAAATCTGGTAAGATTCGTGGCCGCAGACGGATGTAATTTTTTCAAGTTGCGCTTTTTGATATGATTCGGTACAAAACAACGGATGAAATCCGTACGATCCGACGTGCTGCGAAGATCGTGCATGAAACCCTTCTAGAAGTTGAAAAGTATGTTCAACCCGGGGTAACATTGAAGGAATTGGATACAATTGCTGAGGATTACATTCTAAGTCGGGATGCCATACCAGGCTTTAAGGGTCTGTATGATTTTCCTGCAACACTTTGTTTATCACCCAACGATATGGTTGTGCACGGCATTCCAGATGACACTGTGCTCAAGGAAGGTGATATTATTGGAGTAGATTGTGGTGCCATTGTGGATGGATATTACGGAGATCACGCAAAAACATTTGCCGTAGGAAAGATCTCAATTGAAGCTCAAAAGCTTCTTGACGTAACAAGGGAGTCGCTGCACCGCGGCATTGGACAGTGTATCCCGGGAAACCACCTCAATGACATTGGACACGCTATACAGTCATTCTGTGAATCACACGGTTATGGCGTCGTTCGTGAGTTAGTTGGCCACGGTATTGGACAGAAATTGCATGAGGATCCGCAAGTTCCAAATTATGGAATAGAGGGAACCGGAGTGGAATTGAAGGAAGGTATGTGTTTGGCTATTGAACCGATGATAAATGCCGGTGTGAAAGAGATATTCACTGGCAATGATGGTTGGGCGATTAAGACCCGTGACGGGAAATATTCGGCTCACTTTGAACACACCATAGCAATTACTGCAAATGGTCCAGTTGTGCTTAGCGCAGCTGAAGAAACGGTTTTTGATTAGGGCTGGGGAATAATGGCAAAAGAGAAAATGATCGTGGCAGATGGCAATATTTTGGAGAATCTTCCGAATGCCTCATTTCGCGTGAAACTCGAAAATGGTCATGAAGTCCTGGCACATATATCTGGTAAAATGCGAATGCATTATATCAAGATACTTCCTGGAGATAAGGTTACAGTTGAACTGTCACCATATGATTTATCCCGAGGTCGCATCACTTACCGATACAAATAACTAAATAGGACGTAGATTAATGAAAGTTAGAGCATCAGTAAAACCAATTTGCGATAAGTGCAAAGTGGTCCGCCGCAGAGGCAAGGTGTTAGTTATTTGCGAAAATCCTAAACATAAGCAACGACAAGGTTAAGGAGTACTCACTTGGCACGTATAGCAGGTGTTGACTTACCCAGAAACAAGCAACTTCAATATGGTCTGACTTACATATTTGGTATTGGCGATTTTTTTGCCGGCCAGATTTGTGAGAAGGCAGGTGTAGATCCAGAAATGCGGGTTCAGGACCTAAACGAAAATCAGGTTAGAGATATTCGTGACGTCATTACCAAGGAATACCGGGTTGAAGGTGTACTGAGAAATGAAACTCAGATGAATATCAAACGCCTTATGGATATTGGATGTTATCGCGGATTAAGACATCGTCGCGGATTACCTGTACGGGGACAAAATACGAAGAACAATGCTCGTACCCGTAAAGGTCGGAAACGCAATGTCGGAATCAAGAAAAAGGGTTAGGAGATAGTAAGTGGCTAAAGCTCAAGCTAAATCCAGAAAAAAGAAGAAGCAAAAAGTTGAGCCGGAAGGCATTGTTCATGTCAAGGCCAGCTTTAATAATACAATAATCAGTATTACTGATCGCAACGGTAATGTGATTGCATGGGCCAGTGCCGGTGTCGCCGGTTTTAAAGGGTCACGTAAAAACACACCCTTTGCTGCATCGCTTGCAGCAGAGAAGGTAGCAAAAGAGGCTATGGATGCAGGATTACAGCGTGCTGAAATCCGTGTCAAAGGTCCTGGTGGTGGTCGAGAGTCCGCTATTCGTTCAATTGCTGCTTTGGGTCTGGAAATTACAGCAATCAAGGACATCACACCCATTCCACATAATGGTTGTCGTCCATCAAAGAAACGTCGCGTTTAAGGAAAAATAGACTATGGCACTTTTTAATGGACCACGCGGTAAGATTTGTCGCCGCCTCGGATTTCAGGCTTTCGAGTCTCCAAAATTCGCAGCTCCGACTAAGAACTACCCACCGGGCCAACATGGTCCGACTTATCGCCGTAGACCCTCTGAATATGGTTTACAGTTAAAAGAAAAACAGAAGATGAAATACCTGTATGGTGTTCTTGAAAAACAATTCAGAAATTATTTCAAGAAAGCCAATTTGAAAAAAGGTATTACCGGTCACAATCTGGTGGCCATGCTTGAAAGCCGTTTGGATAACACCGTTTATCGTCTCGGTTTTGCCAGAACCCGTCGTCAGGCTCGTCAGCTCGTCAATCATGGACATTTTCTTGTGAATAACAGGAAAGTGAATATCCCCAGTTTTCAATTGTCATCTGGTGATGTTATTAAGGTTCGCGAAAAAAGCAAGAAGCTTGACCTCATACATGATTCGATGCGTCGGGTCCAGGGTGAAGGAAGCAATCCCTGGTTGAGATTGGACAAGGCGAATATGGAAGGAACCTATCTTGAAGCTCCGGCTCGCGATCAGGTTCATGATGAATTCAATGAGCAGCTCGTTGTTGAGTTGTACTCCAAGTAATAAAGTGAAGAAAGGATAATATGCCTAACTTTCACATACCCACATCGTTTAAGATAAAAGAAGACGGCAGTGATAATCAGCAGAGTTTTATAGTTGGTCCACTGGAGAGGGGATATGGCGTTACTATAGGTAATGGCCTACGTCGTGTTTTACTCTCTTCGATGCCTGGAGCTGCAATCACGAGTGTTCGCATGGACAATGTGCTCCATGAGTTTGCAACAATTGAGGGGGTTAAGGAAGATGTTACTGACATGGTTCTTAACTTGAAAGGTGTCCGGTTCAAACTACTTGAATCAAACCCTGATAAAGTTCAATTGACACTCAAGGGACCACATATGTTCACCGCTGCTGATATCAATCTCGCCGGTGGTGGACAATTTGAAGTTCTGAATCCAGAGCACCATATTGCTACGCTTAACGATGAAGCAGAACTAAGTGTTGAGTTAAGAATCCAGAGAGGTCGAGGATATGTCCCTGCAGACGAAAACAAGCTGCCGGATTATCCCATTGGCACCATCTTCATCGACAGTATCTTTTCGCCTGTTGTCAAAGCTACTTATGAAGTAATTCAACTTCAGGGAGCTGAGGATGAAGATCTGGAAATGCTGGAATTGATGATTGAGACAGATGGCAGTCTCCCTCCTCAGGAAGCTGCAAATTACGCTGCAAAAATGTTGATTGATCATGTGCGTATTTTCGTTACTGAAGATATTAAGCTTATTACAGAGCCTGAATCTGAAATTGATGAAGAAGTTCTGCGCATACGCAATGAGCTGAAACGCAGCATAGATGAACTTGAATTATCCGTACGTTCCTATAATTGTCTTCAGGCTGCCGAGATCAAGAATATTTCTGATCTGGTAAGCAAGGAAGAGCAAGAGATGCTCCGCTATAAGAATTTTGGTAGAAAATCTCTTACAGAGCTCAACGAAAAACTTGCTGAGCTTGGCTTACATTTTGGAATGGACATTGATAAATACATTTCTGAAGAATAGGCTGGTTTATTAAATGCGACATAGAAAAGATGGTAGAAAACTAGGCCGAACGGCCAGCCACCGAAAAGCCATGTTGGCTAACATGGCGGCAAACCTGTTTCTGCACAAGCAGATCAGGACGACTCACCCAAAGGCTCTTGAAACACGTCGTTTCGCTGAAACGCTCATTACAAAAGCTAAAAAAGGTGATATCCATGCCCGCAGGATGGTATTGAAGGTGATTCCGCATAAAGATATTGTTAAAATTCTTTTTGATGAAATTGCACCACAATATGCAGATCGCAATGGTGGTTATACGAGAATTATCAAACTCGGACAGCGAAAGAATGATGCAGCGCATGTTTCTATCTTATCACTGGTTGACTTTGATCCCTCTGGTGAAGTTACCAAAACAACAACGAAAGCGAAAGCCAGGAAAACACCAGTTGCCGCTGAAGAAGTGACAGCTGAAGTAGAGGCTGCAGCTGAAGTTGTTGAAGTAGCCGAGGAAGCAGTTGTAGCTGAAGAGGAAGGTGCTGAGGAAACCGCAGAGGTTACAGCGGAAGCGTCTGCAGAAGGCTCTACCGAAGCAGCTGCTGATGAAATTGAAGCCCCTGAAGCTCCTGCTGAAGAAGCAGAGGAATCAGATGCTGAAACGAAAACATCCTGATCATTGACTTGTCATTGAGAAATTGATGATTCTGAGATTATTAAAGGCAGGGATTATCCCTGCCTTTTTCGTTATACTTACTTTTCCACCGAACTTACAGGCCAAACCAGTACAGGGTATATGGGTTGTCAGACACTCAATTACATCACCTCAAAAAGTTCGCAATGTTGTTCAATTTGCTGCAGCAAATGGCTATACCGATCTATTTATTCAGGTCAGAGGCAGGGGAGATGCCTATTACAATAGTCAACTCGTGCCTCGCTCAACCCTTTTGCCAAGGAGTGATTATGACCCCCTGAGTGACATCATTCCACTGGCTCATTCCTACGGCATAAAAATACATGCCTGGGTGAATATGTATCTTTCATGGTCCGCCAAAACAATGCCTGCAAATCCGGATCACATCATCAATCGCTACCCCGAATGGGTTGAAGTGAACGGAAGGGGAAAAAGTGACCTCGAATTCATTGCCCAGAATGGCAAGAATGGTCGTGAAGGTGTCTATCTATCCCCGCTGAATGATGAGGCGAACCTTCATTTATTGGGTGTTATCAATGAATTGGCACAGAATTATAACCTGGATGGTATACATCTGGACTATATCCGATATCAAGACCGTGATTATGGGTATAACCGAGCTGGTCGCAAAAAATTTCTCATGAAATATAATGTCGATCCCATCACCCTTGGAAATGGGAAAGGCTCTTACTGGTATCGGCTAAACCCCGCTGACAAAGAACGGTATTGGGTGTACTGGAATGATTTCAGAAGAGACGAGCTTACTTCCTTTATTGGTAGTATCAATCAAAGCATTAAATCCATCCGTCCAGGTATACAACTTTCTGCTGCCGTCAAGCCCAACCCGGAAGTGGCTAAGTCTCGCTGGTTCCAGGACTGGCCATCCTGGTTGAGAAATGGAAGTATGGATTTTGTTATTCCCATGAATTATGCCAAGGCAGACCGAGATTTCAATCGTAGTATGGCAATGATGAAGAATGAAAAACTAAATCCCGATCAAATATTTATGGGAATAGCCACCTACAATCAAAACAGTTTTACTTCTGCTGCAAAAATTGCACATTCCAGGGATGCAGGATTTAAAAATCTTATCATATTTTCCTATGATACTTATGAGAAGGATCCTCGATATTTCGATCAGATTCACCGCAGTTTAAAAAAATAGGAGTCAGTATGGGGCGTACTATCACACCGCCAACAGGCACTAAATTGCATTGTAAAGGGTGGCATCAAGAAGCTGCATACCGCATGATACAGCATAACCTGAGTCCTGATGTAGCTGAAGATCCAGATGAATTGATCGTGTATGGTGGATATGGTAAAGCAGCCCGCAACTGGGAATCCTTTGATGCCATCCTGGAAAGTCTCCAAATCCTGGAAAATGATGAAACATTGATGATTCAATCGGGCAAACCCGTGGCAGTATTTAAGACCCACAGCCAGGCTCCTCGTGTACTTATCAGCAATTCCATGCTGGTTCCCAAGTGGGCAACCTGGGAGCATTTTAACGAGCTCGATAAAAAAGGTCTTATGATGTACGGTCAAATGACCGCCGGTAGTTGGATCTATATTGGAACCCAGGGAATCCTGCAGGGCACCTACGAAACCCTCGCTTCCCTGGCAAAACAGCATTATCAATCGGATCTCAGTGGAAAAGTAGTTCTCACTGCTGGACTGGGTGGAATGGGCGGCGCTCAACCCCTTGCCATAACCATGAACAATGGCATTGCCCTGGTTATCGAAATTGATCCCAGTCGTATTCAAAGACGTCTGGATACCCATTATTTGAATCGGGCTACCAAAGATCTTAAAGAAGCTCTCGCCTGGATTAAGGAGGCAAAAGCGAAGCAACAGCCGCTGAGTGTTGGTTTGGAGGCCAATGCTGCTGATGTTCTCCCAGAACTTTTCTCCCGAGGATTCATCCCTGATGTGGTGACAGATCAAACATCCGCCCATGATGAACTGAGGGGATACTATCCCCACGGTATAAGTTTTAATGAGGCGAATGCATTGCGCGAGTCTGATCCAGATAGCTATGTCGCCATGAGCTACAAGTCCATGGCGCGCCACGTTGAAGCAATGCTCTCTTTCAAGAAGGCCGGTTCAATTGTATTTGACTACGGGAATAATATCCGCGCTCAGGCACAATTCGCTGGCGTGCGCAATGCCTTTGATTTTCCTGGTTTTGTCCCTGCCTACATCAGACCCCTCTTCTGTGAGGGCAAGGGACCATTTCGCTGGGTAGCGCTCTCAGGGGATCCCCAAGATATCTACCGGACTGATCAATTGGTGAAAGAGATGTTCCCAGAAGATGCTGCGCTGATCAGATGGATCAATATGGCACAGGAACAGGTCGATTTCCAGGGCCTGCCAAGTCGTATTTGTTGGCTGGGCTATGGAGAGCGAGCAAAACTTGGGTTGGCCATGAATGAGCTCGTGCGGAATGGTGAAGTTTCAGCTCCCCTGGTCATTGGCCGTGATCATCTTGATTCTGGCTCAGTTGCATCTCCCAACAGGGAGACAGAATCCATGCTTGATGGTTCCGATGCTGTTGCGGACTGGCCAATTCTTAATGCCCTGGTAAATGCAGTGGGAGGTGCCAGCTGGATTTCAGTGCATCACGGGGGTGGCGTTGGAATGGGGTATGCGATCCACGCAGGGATGGTCATTGTGGCTGATGGCTCAGCTGAGATGGATGCAAGACTCAAGCGTGTTTTGACCACCGACCCTGGAATGGGAGTCGCTCGCCACGCCGATGCTGGCTATGAACGCGCAATTGAGATTGCTAATCAACGGGGTGTAAAAATACCCATGATAAATGGCTGATAAACGTGGTGACACCATGGTGACCAGCAATCACTTAAAGGGTATCTCCAATATCGGGCAATGGGTAACCTGGAATCCTGACAAAAAATCCATGGAAATCGGAGAAGGAGGGACCTGGTTTATTGAGGATGGTCTTTTTACCCACTTTAGTCCTGAATCGATAACAGATTCCAATATACTCAACTGTCATGGCATGCTATTAACACCGGGACTCATTGATTCTCATACGCACCCCGCTTTTGCTGCAACGCGAGAAGATGAATTCGAGATGAGATCCCAGGGCAAAAGCTATCTGGAAATTGCCGAAGCAGGCGGGGGGATTAGAAACTCCGTCAGAAAACTTCGAGAAATATCAGAAATTGATCTCACCGATCTTATCGAGACACGTCTTAATCTCATGCTGCAACATGGCACTACAACTGCAGAATGTAAAAGTGGATATGGGCTGTCAACTGCAGCAGAAATAAAATCTCTTCGTGCTATTCAAGCTGCCTCTGCGAGAACTCCACTCCATACCTATTCAACTTTGCTGGGTGCCCATGAGATCCCCGATGAATATCAACAAAATCGTGCTGCTTATGTTGCCTTGATTATCGATGAAATGATACCAGCAGTAGCACAGCAAGATCTTGCCACCTATTGTGATGTATTTTGCGAGACAGGTGTTTACACACCTGTCGAAACTGAACAAATACTTCTCGCTGCCAGGCAACACGGTCTAGAACTGAAATTTCATGCTGATGAGTTCGTCTCCAGTGGAGGAGCTGAATTGGCAGCTAAAATAGGAGCTTTGTCGGCTGATCATCTCATGGCCGTCTCTGCTGCTGGGATCTCTGCATTGGCTGATTCGGATACAGTGGCAACTTTACTCCCCGGGACCACATTTTTTCTGGGCAGTTCGACCTGGGCCCCAGCGAGAAAATTAATCGATGCGGGAATATCAGTTGCTCTGGCGACGGATTTCAACCCTGGTAGCAATATGAGTCTATCACTACCTTTCATCATGACCCTGGCTGTTATATATCTCCATATGACCCCCCTGGAAGCGCTACAGGCTGTAACACAAGGGGCAGCAAAATCGATGGGTATTGATAATGCAACGGGCTGCATCTTTCCGGGCTTCCAGGCAGATGCCGTTTTATGGCAGGCAGAGAACTATCGGCAACTCCCTTACTTCTATGGAAGCAATCAGGTAAAACAGATCATGGTCGGTGGGGAAATGATTTGATCGAGTTGTTCGAATTTCAACGCCTGTTATCCATATCAGAAGTTCCCCCGAAATTTGAGTTAAAAAGTCTTTAAAGTATTGGTGAGTTGTC
>CAZVSF010000003.1:18908-40378 GCA_964630195.1 uncultured Lentisphaeria bacterium | reverse complement strand
CTATGGCTAAAATTACAAAAATTACACAACAGAAGAAACTCAGAGAGAGATTTAATCTGTTTATTGATGGCAAATTTGAGATTGGCGTAGATGGCTCACTTATCCTCAAATACGATATCAAAGTTGGAGATGAGTATTCTGATCAGCTCAGGAATGATCTTGAAAATGATGACCGCATTGAAATGGCATATACAGGCTTACTCAACTATATCGCCTTTCGCGAGCGGTGTGAATATGAAGTAAATCAGTGGCTGTATAAAAAGAAATATAGTGACCTTTCGGATGAATTGATCACGCGACTAAAAGATCGAAATTATCTCAGTGATGAAAGATTCGCTCGTTTATTCATTCGTGACAGAGTCAAGATCAAGGGCTGGGGACCCATCAGGCTGCGGCATCAACTCAGTGCCAAGCGCATTGCCAAGCATATCATCGAGGCTGAAATAGAATCTATTCGGGAAGAGTACGATTTCGACCAACTCGCGCATGAGCTCGCAGAAGGGAAGTTAAAAAACCTGGCGAAGCCTACATACAAGGATAAAAAACGATTGTGGAGCCTGCTTCAACGCAGAGGATTCGAAGGACCCTCAATATCCTTTGCCCTCGAGGATTACACATTCATCCGCGATGAAGACCAGACCTGATTTTCTGATCATTTACTAAACATTAATATTTGGTGATACATGTTCTGCTGCCTATGTTTGGCTAACCCCCAAACATGCAGGATTTATGTACAAAAAGTTTATGACTTTTGTGATGCCTCGTCCAATGATTCTGGTATCACTTTGTTTTATAATTGGGATATTGATCGAGAATAAGGCGTCTCTTTCACTGGCAGTACTGTCAGGGATCACACTCATCTCAGTGATGCTGACAATGATTTTCCGGCAAGCTTATTTATTTCTACTTTTGGTGCTCATATCAGGAAGTATCCGAGTTGCCATTTCTGAGCATGTTCCTGATTCTCATCTTTCAAGATTCAAAGCCATATTAGAGTCAAGCTGTGAGGTCGTAGCTGTTGTACAGGACATTGGTGAATCTCGAAAAGGCACCCCAAAATTCACGCTTCAACCAATACTACTTGGACAGACCCGGATTACGGGAGGATCAATTCTGCTTTACTCCCGTGATATTAAAGAGGAATTGCATCCAGGGGATACTTTATTTGCACATCTGGAGTTGAACCTTCCCCGAGGTAAAAGAAATCCTCATGATTTTGACTATCGCGATTACCTACGCAGCAAAAATATTTACTATGAATCATTCCTCGATACTTCAGTTTCTGTAAGGATAGCTACAGTTATTTCAAGGTCAATCACATTTCTAATGGTTGAATTGAAGCAGCGAATATCTGATCACTTTCATACGTATCTGAATCCAAGGGCGGCGGGAATATTATCAGCCTTAATATTAGGTGAAAAGAGTGAAGTGGACGAGCTCACCCGTAGTAATTTTGCCAATACAGGTGTTATTCATGTCCTGGCAGTGAGTGGTCTGCACGTGGGCTATGTGTCAATAATTTTGGTTACAATATTTGGTATTCTTCGTTTTCCCTATGCCATCCGGATGGTCTGCGTAGTGGGGGGACTGATATTTTATGTGGGGTTGACTGGAGGCGCGCCCTCGGTCATGCGAGCGTCGATCATGGCCGCCTTGATGATCTTCGGCAGTCTCCTCGAGCGAAAGGCAGACATCCTTAACATTCTGGCTGCTGCCGCTTTCATTATTTTGCTTATTTCACCCTCCCAATTACTAAATTTAGGGTTCCAACTTTCCTTCCTGGCGGTCCTGAGCATTGTTACCCTGTTTCCCATCTTCAAAGAGTGGGTGAGTCATACGACTATCCTGGGAAACACAAGATTTGCCAGATTGGTCTCACCTGTTCTGGATCTTTTTCTGGTGTCTCTGGCTGCTCAGATCGGGACCTTACCTCTGACCGTGCTCTATTTCAACAAGATACCCATTATAAGTCTGCTTGCCAATCTGGTGGTGGTGCCACTCGTCGGGGTGATAGTGGCGACAGGAATGAGTTTACTCATCCTGGGCTCACTCTCAACATTTTTGGCAACTCTTTGGGCAGCCACACTGGAAGCTACTATTGATATAATGCTGTGGTTTGTGCAGCAATGTGCACAATTGGATTGGGCTTTTGTCACGACACGGTCTATTGATCACTTCGAGCTCATCCTACTACTTCTGGGCATTTTCGCACTTGCTGTCGTGTCATTCCGAAGCGTAATCAAACTTTGGTTAATATTGATATTGACATGGAGCGGGATAAATATCTGGCAGGATCTGCTGAAGCCGCCTCAACTAGAAATAATCGTCATGGATGTTGGCCAGGGGGATGGCATCCTGATCCATGGTCCAAATGATAAAACGATTGTTGTTGATGCAGGGTTGAGGTTTGGTGGCAGGGACATGGGCAGGGATGTTATCGTCCCATATTTGCGATATAGAAATTGGAAGAAAATTGATCTACTCGTGCTTACACATCCGCACAACGATCATATGGGTGGTGCACAATACCTGCTGGAAAATATGCCCGTAGATAGAGTTTTGATGCCTGACATTGAATATGATTCATACGGGTATAAAATGTTGAAACAGAGCCTCGCAAACGCGGGTATTCCAGTCAGCTCACCCTTTGTGGGATATATGGATTCTACCCTGCGACCTATATATTTTCGTCTGATGGGCCCCAAGCTATATGATGCTGCGACCAGACCGTCAAATGTCAACAATACATCACTGATCATGCAGATGTTTTATGGTAATACAACACTCCTGCTTACCGGGGATGGGGAAGAGGCTGTCGAGGAGGATCAACTGGTCTTCGGCAATCTATTAAGAAGTGATCTTATCAAGGCACCCCATCATGGTTCAAAAACAAGTTCCATACAGGACTACATCGATTTGGTACAACCCTCATATTGTTTAATAAGCGTTGGAGAGAAAAACAAGTTTAGACACCCCTCAAATATTACGCTTGGTAAATATTCAGACTTAGGAGCTCAAATCTGCAGGACAGACCTTGAGGGAGCATTGATATTTACAAGTGATGGATTTTCCTGGTCCAAAAATGAATGGAGACCCGAGAAATAATGGATAATTGTTTTCGATGCAGAGCTCCAGGGTTGATATTGGACGATAGAATATTCAATTCATGGAGCTTTAGATGTCTACACCAATTCTCATTAAAAATGCCAGATGTGTTTCATCCTCCGCAATCACTCATCAGGATGTGCTTATTCGTGATGGTAAAATAGCAAAACTGGGTAAACTTGATCCTGCATTAGCAGAAAACGTAATTGATGCGACAAACCTATATCTTTTGCCAGGCGCTCTGGATCCACAGGTTCATTTCCGTGATCCCGGGTTGACTCACAAAGAGGATCTAAGAACGGGATCGATGGCAGCCGCCTCAGGTGGGGTAACCAGTTTTTTTGACATGCCCAACACCAAGCCATCTACTATCACTATCGAGGATATGGCTGAAAGAAAAAGAAATGCTGCTGAGAAGTGTGTTGTAAACTATAACTTCTTTATTGGAGCGACCAATACCAATCTTGATGTTCTCAACGGTGTTAAAAATGTACCGGGTATCAAGATATTCATGGGCGCTTCCACAGGTGATTTGCTTGTCAGCGATACCAGGGATCTTGATAATATATTTGGGAATGGCTCTCGATTGATAGCTGTTCATGCTGAGGATGATGGCATAATCAATGCGGCGAAAGAAATTTATAAAAACTCTACCGACTTCAACCATCATCAATTTGTCCGGCCCCCTGAAGCAGCCTTAAAGGCAACAACACTGGCGGTGGAACTTGCCATAAAATATCAGCGTCGTCTGCATATCCTGCATATGACGACTCTGGAAGAGGTCCGATATCTGGAAATTCAAAAACCCAGGGCTCCCATTTCAGCTGAGGTCTGTCCACAGCATTTTCTGCTAAGTGCTCCCTATATCTATCAAAAACTTGGTGCCTATGCCCAGATGAATCCACCCCTCCGAGATTTGCACCACGCTGATGGTCTTTGGGATGGATTGACAAGAGGCATCATTGATTGTATTGCTACTGATCATGCACCCCATACCCATGAAGAGAAGGCAAAACCCTTTGGACAGGCACCTTCAGGAATGCCAGGAGTTGAAACCAGCCTGCCACTTCTGTTGGATCGAGCGAATCGCGGATTATGCACCATTGAGAACGTTGTGAAATGGATGTGTGAAAAACCGGTGGACCTATATCAGGTGCAAAATAAGGGTTATATCTACGAAGGCTTTGATGCCGATCTGGTTCTCGTTGATATGGGGAAGAAAAGGACCATTGAGAATGGGAAGTTATGGACAAAAGTTAATTGGAGTCCATACGACGGCTGGACAACCCAGGGCTGGCCAGTTACCACCATCGTAAATGGTCACATCGTTTTTCAGGATGGGGAAATTGACGAAAGTGTCAAGGGGCAGGAAGTGCTTATTGGTCCCGCTGCTTGATTAAATACTGTTGCAGGAACCGGCAGGCAGCTTCCGCGATAAGTGTATGACCTTCAATTGAAGGATGAATTTGATCTTCAGCCCATTCTTTTGCTGGTTTTGTAATTATTGCCTGATCAAATATGGCTTGAATATCGAGAACCGGTATATTCATAATCGCTCCAAGCTTTTTAACGACCCTACAATATTTATCCATCGTCATATACAGATTATCAGTTTTTAGATCAGAAATATAATAGGGCGTGAATAGAAATAGTTGAACCCTGGGTAAATCTTTGTGCAACAGGCCTAAGAGCTGCTTCAGACCTGAATTGTAGGCTTGTAATCGTGTTTCATCTTCATAGCCAGACATATGATAGTGATAGGCATCATTTATTCCAATTTTGGTGACAACAACATCAGGCTGATGAGCGACAACATCTTGAGAATATCTTTGCAATAGATCCTCGACAGTATTGCCATTGATACCTGAATTAATAAGCATGCTCTCCTTAAAATGTTCATTCCCATAAAACATATCCTGGAGAATAGAAACATAACCAGTTCCCAGAGGAGGGTGGATGTCGCTATAGCCATTGGTAATGCTATCACCAAAGAACACTATTGTTCTCATGAGAATTAAATCCTAGAGTAGATTGGAGATCTCATGTAGATTTTTTTTGCTTATATCTGGAACCATAACACCCTCTGCAGGATGTCCAACAACGAGGAGTAAAAAGGGGCGTTCACCTTCTGGCCGACCCAGTATTTTGGTGAGAAAATTCATGGGACTTGGTGTATGGGTCAGGGTTGCAAGCCCGACCTGGTGCAAGGCCGCGATCAGCATCCCGGTTGCAATGCCGACGGACTCTTTGGCATAGTAATGCTTAATTTTTTCGTCCTTTTCGCTAATGCTATATTTTTTTTCGAATATGGCGATAAGCACTGGTGCTGTTTCAAGAAAGGGCTTATTGGCATCTGTCCCCAATGGCTCCAGGGTCTCAAGCCAGGTATCACCAGCTCTGCCAGCATAAAAATCCCTTTCCTCTTCTTCCGCAGCCTTTCTAATCTGCTTTTTGATACCCGGGTCTCTGACGACGACAAAATGCCAGGGTTGCTGATTAGCACCACTTGGGGAAGTGCCAGCTGTCCGCAAACAATTGTCAATAACTTCTTGAGGAACATCCTGGTTCGAAAAGTCTCGTATCGTTCTTCGAGACTTCATAAAATTGTAAAAGTCAATTGAATGTTGCACCATATCGCTATCATTTAGATCGAGCGGTCTGCTGAAGGGTATGAACTTATATTTCATGCGGCACCTTTATCGGAATTGAATTGGAATAAGGTAATCGCTGAGTGTGTTGCATCCATACTCAAAATAGTACGTTAGGATTAAGCAACTTGATACGGGGCATCAGTTATTGAGAAAATTGTGAGTGTGATTGATCAGAATGATCATCACGGTAGGTTATTCAGTGGCGTTTATCTTGAGCTGGTTGAAGGGTCTCGGTCGACTGCACGCTTACGAGTGAAGTCGAGTACCAGGGGGGGGAGTCGAACCCCCACAGTGTTGCCACCGGTGGATTTTGAGTCCACTGCGTCTACCAATTCCGCCACCCTGGCTCTTTATGAAAGCGCGCCATGATACATTCTCTCGGGGCATGAGTCAATAAAATGCTGTGCTTTTAGTGGAAAATGTTTATCATTATGCAATTAGTTAAAAACACCTTAAAAGGAGGAGCTGTCGTGGAATTCAAGACGATTGCAGAAATGTTTCTTAATGTCACAAAAAGTCATGCTGATGCAGAGTTATTTACTGAGAAAGTTGATGGCGAATGGGTTGGTGACAAGGGAAAAGACATATATGAAATGGTCAAGAATGCATCTTTTGGTCTAGCTGCACTAGGCATCAAACCCAAAGACAATGTAGCCATACTATCTACCAACTGCCGACGTTGGGCTTATTCTGACTATGCTATCGCCACCAGAGGTGCGACCTCTGTGACGGTTTATCCAACATTGATCGCCAGTCAGATCCAGTATATTGTGGCTCATTCTGATTCAAAATTGATATTTGCCCAGGATGCAGAGCAGATGGAAAAAGTTTTGCAGATTAAAGCGGATTGTCCAGAATTGAAATCGATTGTTTGTTTTGACGATTCTCTCTCTTTTGATGATCCGGATGTTATAACCTTTAATGCGCTCATGGAAAAGGGCAAGGCATTCGCTTCATCTGATGAGGCCTATGACTATGAAGCTCAGGCGCTTAGCGTATCTGCCGATGATATTTTGACGCTCATTTATACGAGTGGAACCACAGGAAATCCAAAGGGAGTGATGCTGACCCACAGCAACCTGGTCAGCAACATACTCTCAGCCAATGCTCGACTGGGTATTAGTGATAAAGACAAATTCCTCTCCTTCCTGCCGCTTAGTCATAGTTTCGAAAGGCTGGGAGATTATGTAGGTACCCACGTTGGTGCGAATATTACCTATGCCGAAGCTATGGATAAGGTCATTGGCAATCTTTCTGAAGTTAATCCAACAGTAGCCATGTCCGTCCCGCGATTGTATGAGAAGATGTATGCTGGTGTTCAGGCAAAATTTGCTGGAGGATCGTTTATTAAAAGAAAAATTGCTGCCTGGGCTGTTAAAACCGGTTATGAATATGTTGAAGCACGGAATGCAGGTAACATTACACCTAAGTTGGCGAAAAAGAAAAAAAGAGCAGACAAACTTGTTTTTAGCAAGGTTCAAGCATTGCTGGGAACACAATTCAAATTGTTTGCAAGCGGTGGTGCCCCTCTGGCAGCCGAGATTGGTAAATTCTTTGATGCCGCAGGTATTCAAATTCTTGAAGGGTATGGACTCTCTGAAACCTCTCCTGTGATCACCTTGAATCCACCACATGATTTCCGTTTTGGAACCGTTGGACCTCCCATAGATGGGGTCGAGATCAAGATTGGCTATGACGGAGAGATCCTTTCAAAAGGTCCCCATATCATGAAGGGCTATTACAAGGATGAATTTGCCACGAAAGAAGCTATCACAGAGGATGGATGGTTTCATACCGGCGATATTGGGATCATTGAGGACGATTATCTTAAGATCACAGATCGGAAAAAGAATATTATCGTCACTGCTGGCGGAAAGAACATCGCTCCTGCACCCATCGAGGCGGCGCTTATCATGAACAAGTATTTTGAGCAGGCTCTTGTGCTGGGAGACAAACGTAAATTTGTTTCTGCCGTATTGGTTCCAAACTATGCTGAATTGGGTGAATGGGCTACTGCGAATGAAATTGAAGATAGCGCTCCAGAAGCTCTCATTGAAAATGAAAAGGTCCAGGCTATGCTCCAGGGTGTTGTGGACGATATCATGGAGAGTTTCAGTGGATATGAACGTGTGAAGAAGTATCTGTTGCTACCTAAAGAGTTCAGTATTGAGGATGGAACACTCACACCAAAGCTAAGTATCAAAAAACATGTCGTTGAAGTACGTTATAAAGATCAGATCGACGCCTTGTACGAATAGTTTCAGTTATAGAACAAAGTATGGAGCTCCTGATATTCGTCAGGGGCTCTTTATTTTAGAATAGGATTCCATTTAATGAAAATAGCTGTCTTAGGTTCTGGTAGCTGGGGGCTGACCCTCTCTATTCATTTGCTAAAAAATGGACATGAAGTTGATGTGTGGTTTTTTCTGGAGAAGGATTATCAGCAGGCCATGGAGCACTGGGAACTCCCTGATTTTTTACCCGGTGTGGAGCTCCCGAAAGATCTGCATTTTACGATGGATATGTTGGGATGTGTGCAGAATAAAGATTTGATCCTCGTGGCAGTACCATCCCATGTTGTTGGATTGACCATGACGAAATTGGTGGATGCGATAGAGCCAGAAACAATTATTCTTAATGTCGCCAAAGGTATTGAAAATAATACTCTAAGAACCATGAGTCAGGTGATCGCTCATACCTTGCCGGATCATCCTGTAGGGAATATTTCTTCACTGTATGGACCCACACATGCGGAAGAAGTTGTCCAGGAAATGCCTTCAACAATTGTTGCGGCTTGTTCAAGCGAAGCAACTGCCAAAGTCATTCAAGCGACCTTTATGTCAGACACGTTACGCGTATACACCAATACTGATATTCTGGGAGTCGAGTATGGGGGCTCCTTAAAAAATGTGATTGCCATAGCCGCAGGAATTCTTGCTGGAATGGGGTATGGAGATAATACACTGGCCGCTTTACTCACACGGGGTCTATTTGAGATGACACGTCTGGGAGTCCATCTGGGTGCAAAAGAACAAACCTTTGCAGGTCTCAGCGGAATGGGCGATCTGATCGTAACCTGTTTGAGCACCCATAGCAGGAATAGACACGTGGGATACGAATTAGGAACGGGCAGAAAGTTGAAGGATATCCTTTCAGAAATGAAAATGGTGGCGGAAGGAATCAATACTGCAAAATCAGTCCATCAGCTCATTGAAAAAACCGGTGTTGAAATGCCGATCTCCGAACAAATATTTCAAGTGTTGTTTGAGGAAAAAGACCCTTTGCTTGCTGTTGAGGAATTGATGGGCAGAGCACCACGTAAGGAGCGTCATTCACTATAGTCTGATTTTTATTATTAGAGCGTTTGAATGCCGCGAAAGTTTCAATCGAATCACAGCTCCAGCAATATCAAAATAGAGAAAATTTATCATATATTTCAGTAATTATGCAGAACCCCTGCCTGCCTTGGTTTTATAGATCTATTGCCTGAGATTAACAGTCTGTTTTTATCGTTGAGAATGCTGAATAGTTTGTATCCTGTAGGTTAACGAATATATTCAATGTTTCGGATTTGAGAGTAATTCGAAGATGCTGAAATAATGGTTTGTTTAGAGGTATTTTTTAATAAATGAGTCGCGCGTTAACTGGGGGAAATAGAAACTGGGAAGGTCTTAAGACCTTGCTTGTGGAGAACAACACGTTTGTTTTCTCAACCCACCTGCAACCTGATGCCGATGGGGTTGGTTCTGAGCTTGGATTGGCCAGATATCTCACCTCCCTAGGTAAGACAGTCCATATCCTTAATCCTTCACCGCTTCGGGTAAATCTGGAATTCATGTCAGATGAGGGGGAGATCGATGTGTATCATTCATCCCGGCATGCTGAACTGGTATCTCAAAGTGATGTATTTATCTCGTTTGATATTGGCCATTACGATCGGTTAAAAGAGGTGGGGATCGATCTAAAGAGTATGAATATTCCCAAGGTCAGTATTGATCACCATCCCGGTGATAAATCCCAATTCGATATCTCGCTTGATTTTCCTACCGCCAGCTCAACTGGCGTTCTGATCTATGATCTGATCAATTCCATGGATGAATCCGCCACTTCTCGGGAAGAGATTGCTATTCCTATTTATGCCGCCATCATGAGTGACACGGGCAATTTTCGATTCAACAACACCGATCCAGAAACACTGCTGGCTGCCGCAAACTTGGTGAAAGCTGGCGTAAAGCCCTATGACTTATATGTTCGCCTCTATGAAGATTTGAACACTCCAGGAAGACTTCAGGTAATTCAAAGACTCCTAAAATCGTTAAAATATGAATGTGATGGTCGCCTGGCCTGGTCCATTATTGATTTTGATGATATCAGTCCCTTGGGAGCTGTTCCCGATGATATGAACTCCCTCTCTGACTTTATTCGATCCATCAAAGGGGTTGAAGTAGGTATATCAATTACCAGAATGCCAGGACAGACAGTTGATGTAAGTTTTAGATCAAAGGGTAAAATACCTATCAATACGGTCGCCCAATCCTTTGGTGGCGGCGGGCATGCATTTGCAGCTGGTTGCCACGTGGAGGGCTCTCTGGAGGAGGCTGCCAGATCGATCGTTTCGAAAAGTATAGAAGCAATTAAGGCGTGGGATGAGAATGCCTGATCTGCTTAAAATCAGAGTCGCCAAGGATGCCGGCTTTTGCTTTGGGGTTCGTGATGCGATTGAGAAGGCCAGAGAAGTTGCCCGGGAACATGGCAAAGTATATATGCTTGGCGATATTGTTCACAACGAGCGCGTTGTAAAAGATCTGGCCAGAGAAAATGTAAAAGTTGTTGATTCACTTGATGAGGTAAAAGATGCTCCAGTGCTATTTAGAGCCCATGGGACGATTCCGGATTTGTGGGAGGATGCTGGAAAAAAAGAATTGAACATTGTTGATGCAACCTGTCCCCTGGTGCATGAAATTCATGATGAGATCAAGAAGTTGAATGCTGAAGGTCGAAAACTTATCATTATTGGTGATCATGGGCATGATGAAGTAGTGGCCATCCGAGCCCAGGTTCCTGATGCGCTGATCATTGCTTCCACAAAAGAGGCCGAATCATTACCCCGCATGAAAAAAGCCGGTGTTGTATCTCAGTCCACTCAGATGATTGAGAATGTGCAGGAAATCATCGGTATTCTTTCCATGAAAATCTTTGATTTGAGATTTGTAAACACTGTATGTTTTCCGACGAGGAGGAATCAGGCACAGATCAAGGAGATTGCTCCCATATCTGATGTAATGATCATCGTAGGCTCCTACACAAGTGCCAACACAAAAAGATTGCACGAAGTTTCACTGGGATTGAATCCCAATTCATATATGGTTGAAAATGCCAAGAATATTCAGGATAGCTGGTTTGAACAAGCAGAGTCAGTCGGGGTCTCAGCCGGTGCTTCCTCGCCCGATGAGCTTATCGACGAAGTTGTAGAACATTTAAAGAGCTTGCACGTGAAACCACGTGCGCAATAATTGATATCATAGTTTCTGGAGACAATTAAAATGACAAATGAGTTATTCGAAGTAAAAACAGGATTGGCCGAAATGCTCAAGGGTGGGGTGATTATGGATGTAACCACTCCAGAGCAGGCAAAAATTGCAGAAAAGGCAGGTGCTGTTGCCGTGATGGCTCTTGAACGAATTCCTGCTGATATACGCAGAGATGGTGGAATCGCCAGAGCGTCTGATCCAAAAATGATCAAGGAAATACAACAAGCCGTTTCAATACCGGTGATGGCGAAATGTCGTATTGGGCATTTTGCAGAGGCTCAAATTTTAGAAGCTTTAGAAATTGATTACATAGATGAAAGTGAAGTGCTGACACCTGCAGACGAAGCCAATCACATCTGGAAGCATGATTTCAAGACACCCTTTGTTTGTGGTGCCACAAATCTAGCAGAGGCACTACGCAGAATTGGCGAAGGCGCAGCTCTTATTAGAACCAAGGGAGAACCTGGTACAGGCAATATTGTTGAAGCAGTTCGTCATATGCGCACAATAACAACTGAAATGGCCAATCTGAGCACGCTGAGAACCGATGAGCTAATGGCTGCTGCAAAAAAAATGGGAGCTCCATTTCACCTGGTAGCCCAGGTTGCTGAAACCGGAAAATTACCGGTACCTAACTTCTCTGCCGGTGGTATTGCAACCCCTGCAGATGCCTCACTGATGATGCAGCTTGGTGCAGAAACAATTTTTGTTGGTTCAGGGATTTTTAAATCCGAGAACTCTGATGCCATGGCCAGAGCCATTGTCCAGGCAGCCACATTTTATGATAAACCGGAAAAACTTGCTGAAATATCAGAGGGTTTGGGAAAAGCGATGAAGGGTCTTGATATGGTAGAGATCAACCCTGAGGATAGAATGCAGGATAGAGGGTGGTAGAGAGATATTTTGACCACTAGACCTGAATACGAAGAGCTGACCATCGGCGTCGTAGCCCTGCAGGGCAGTTTCGCCAAACATGCATTCAGCATGGGAAAATTGGGTATAAAAAGTCGGGCTGTCCGAGAAGCCGAAGATTTAAAACTTATCGACGCTCTGATTCTTCCCGGCGGAGAATCAACAACCATGTCTCTGCTGCTTGAGGAAGAGGGTATCTGGGAGCCTATGAATGAAGCTCTGGAAACCTTGCCTGTTTTTGGGACCTGTGCAGGGGCTATTTTGCTGGGTCAGCAAATTGATGACGATCGGGTTCGTTGCTTCAACAAGATTGATTACAAGGCTGAGAGAAATGCCTACGGTCGTCAAATTGAATCTTTTAAGACCTCCCTGGTGATGCCAAACATATTGGATCATGATTTCCATGCTATTTTTATTCGTGCCCCAAAATTCCGTGATATAAAGCCCTCCGTCAGGTCGCTGGCTGTATTTGGAGCTGATCCCGTACTCATGAGACAGGAAAACGTGCTCGTCGCATCATTTCATCCCGAGCTAACTGAAGATTCAGGTATCCATAAATATTTTGTGGATGAAATTGTTTTAAAATCGAGGTAAACTATCCATGTCGGATAAATATAAATTACTTGCTACCATTGACTCACCTGCGGATATAAAATCATTATCTGAATCACAATTACTCCAATTATGTCGGGAACTGCGTGACTATACGATTGAAGTTGTTTCTGAAACAGGAGGTCACCTTGCACCAACACTTGGAGTCGTTGAACTTTCAGTGGCTTTGCATAAAGTTTTCAATTCACCTGAGGATAAGATTATTTGGGATGTGGGTCACCAGGCCTATGCCCATAAAATTTTAACCGGTCGTCGCGAAGCGCTAAAAACAATTCGCCAGTATGGTGGGATTAGCGGTTTCTGTAAACCAAAAGAGAGTGAACACGATATCTATGGTGCCGGTCATGCTTCCACATCGATCTCTGCAGGGGTGGGATTTGCAATTGCCCGAGATTTGAAAGGTGAAAAGCATCAGGTGATCTCAGTGATCGGAGATGGTGCCCTAACGGGCGGCCTCTCATTTGAAGGATTGAACAATCTCGGACAAGTACGAACCCGCATGATGATCATACTAAATGACAATGAGATGTCGATTTCCCCAAATGTCGGAGCCATGTCCAAGTACTTATCAAAGATCACGACCAATCCACTTTATAATCGGGTGAGAGACGAATTGTGGAATATTAGCGGTAGACTTCCCGTTGGCAAGAGTACGGTTCGAACTGGATTGAAAAAAGTTGAGGAAAGCCTCAAAAATTTACTGGTTCCTGGTATTCTATTTGACGAGATGGGAATACGCTATTTTGGTCCCATCGATGGCAACGACTTGCCACATTTAATATCTACCCTGGAAAATATCAAAGATATTAACACCCCCATTTTACTTCATATCATCACCAAAAAGGGAAGGGGATATGCTGAGGCAGAAGCAAATCCAGCCAAATTTCATGGCATTGGTCCCGCAGTAAAACCAGGTCAGGTTCAACCAAAAAATCAAACACCGCCTTATCTTAATGTCTTTGGAGATGAACTTACCAGGTTGGCCAAAAAGGATAAACGCATTGTGGCTATTACAGCTGCCATGCGGGATGGAACTGGTCTTTCGGGATTTGCCGAGGTCCACCCTGATCGTTTCTTTGACGTTGGTATTGCTGAAGGTCATGCCGTAACATTTGCCGCTGCATTGGCCGCCAGAGGATTGAAACCATTTGTAGCGATATATTCAACTTTTTTGCAGCGAGCCTATGACATGCTGGTTCATGACATCGCTGTACAGAAACTTCCTGTTATATTCATGTTGGACAGAGCTGGTCTGGTGGGACAAGATGGACCAACCCATCATGGTGTTCTTGATCTGTCCTATCTCGCAAGCATCCCTGGAGTTGTCGTAGCCGCTCCTAGAAATGGAGAAGAATTGAGACATCTGATGCAGTCGGCATTGGCTCACGAAGCGGGTCCATTTTTTATTCGCTACCCCAAGGCTTCAGCCGTGAAGAATCGCAAATCGATCAAGAGTAAAGCACTTGAAATCGGAAAATGGGAGACCCTCACTGAAGGGGGGGATATCGCCATTATTGCAGTCGGTTCCATGAATACGGTGGCAGAAAAAGCGGTTGGAATCCTGGCAGATAAGGGTATTGAAGTCAGCACCATCGATGCAAAGTTTATCAAGCCGTATGATGAAGAGATGCTACTGTCCCTCATGAAAACAAAGCAGGATATAGTTGTCATTGAGGAGAATAATTATCCTGGAAGTTTATCACAAACCATCAAGGCATTTGCCGAGTCTGTTGAGAATTGTGCACGGATACATGCCCATACATTGCCTGATCGATTTATCACGCATGGCACCCGTTCACAGCTCTTGGAGGAAGTTAAGCTGACGGGAGAAGCCATAGCTGATTCAATTATTGATCTAAAGAACTGACAAACAGGAGTGTGTTGAATTATGTCACAACAGTCCTTTCATGATAGTCTGAAACATTGGAAGGAGAAGGTAGCTGCTTCCAGGGAGCGGGTGTACGACTACGACACGGTTTCCGGACTGCCCAATGATCTTCTATACCTCCCTGAAGAGGATGGGGAAGATCTAGATCAATATATGGATAAAATTGGTTTCCCAGGTGAATTTCCCTTCACCCGCGGGGTTCACCCCAATATGTATCGGGGTCGCCTGTGGACCATGCGGCAGTTTGCTGGTTTTGGGACACCAGAAGATACAAATAAGCGCTTCAAGTTTTTGCTCGAGCAGGGTCAGACCGGTTTGAGCGTTGCTTTTGATATGCCGACCCTTATGGGTTATGATTCCGACCATGCCTTATCATTGGGCGAGGTTGGTCATTGCGGAGTCTCAATTAATTCTATTGAAGATATGATGATACTTTTTGATGGAATTCCCCTTGATCAGGTATCTACATCTATGACCATCAATGGTCCCGCCATTATCCTCCTTGCCATGTACGTGGTTGTGGGAGAGCGACAGGGTGTGTCTCCTGATAAGTTGCACGGCACCTTGCAGAATGACATTCTCAAAGAGTATATCGCTCAGAAGGAATTTATTTTTCCACCCGAGCCTTCCATGCACATCATCACTGATATGATTGAATGGTGCACTGATTTCATGCCCGCATACAACACGATCTCCATATCGGGTTACCATATCCGCGAGGCTGGTTCTACGGCTGCACAGGAATTAGCATTTACGCTCGCTGACGGCTTTGCTTATGTTGAAGCAGCCATTGAGAGAGGTCTGGATGTTGATAAATTTGCCAGACGACTAAGTTTCTTTTTTAACTCGCATATCGACTTTTTTGAAGAAATTGGAAAATTCAGAGCTGCCAGACGTATCTACGCCAAACGCATGAAAGACAAATATGGTGCAAAAGATCCGCGATCATGGATGCTCCGCTTTCATACCCAAACAGCCGGGCACAGTCTAACAGCACCTCAACCAGAAAACAATATTGTGAGAACTGCTTATGAAGCTCTTGCGGGTGTGTTGGGTGGTACCCAATCCTTGCACACCAATTCCATGGATGAAGTTCTGGCTTTACCCACGGAAAAAAGTGTAGAGATAGCCTTGAGAACACAACAGGTTCTGGCCTACGAGACGGGGGTTGGGTCAACCATCGATCCTCTGGGTGGTTCATATTATGTGGAAGCCATGACAGATAAAATGGAAGCAGAAGCTGAGCAGTACTTTGAGACTATCGATGAGCTGGGTGGAGTGATTCCTGCAATTGAATCAGGATACTTTCAACGTGAAATTGGCAAAGCAGCCTATGATGTTGCAAAAAAATATGATGATAAAAAACGTTTGATCGTTGGAGTGAACGCTTTTATTCGTGAAAATGAGACAATTGATATCCCAGTTCTCAAAATTGATAAATCTGTTGAAATAAATCAAGTGAAAAAGGTCAAAGCACTTCGTGAATCAAGAAATCAACCCCTCACAGAGAAAGCCCTGGCAAATCTCACTGCCGCCTGTGAGGCGGGAGAGAACGTCATGCCGCCTCTACTCGAAGCTGTACGTCAATCCGCAACACTGGGTGAAATGATCGAAGCCATGAAGATCGTCTACGGAACCTATACAGAGACGCCGGTGTTTTAACAGGAAATGTTCTGAGATGATAGATATTCATAATCATATGCTTCCCGCAGTAGATGATGGTGCCAAAAATGAAGTTGTGGCACTATCTATGCTAAAAGAGGCAGTGAGTCAGGGAGTAGAACACCTGGTGTTGACCCCTCACTTGTATGAAGCTGATATTATCAAGGGGACTGGAGAGTGGAAAGCAAAAATTGAGGCAGGGAAACAAACAGTTCTTGAGCTCATCGCAAATCACAACCTGCCCTTGCAGGTTACAGTTAAAGCAGAAGTACGCTATCAGGATATGCTGCCAATTATCCTTGATGAACTTGATGTCCTTATTGGAGGCAAATATCTCCTGCTTGAATTTCCATTTCATACAGTTCCAAATAATCTTGAGCGAATCATTTACGATATTACGCGCAGGGGTGTCATTCCCATCATTGCCCATCCTGAACGTATTAAACCCTGGCAACGAGATCCGCAGAGGGTGGAAGAATTGATCAATATGGGTTGTCCTACACAAATTGATATTGGGTCTTTTTTGGGAACTCTTGGTCCCAATACTGAAAAACTGGCCCATTTCCTTTTTGAAAATGATGCAGTCCATCTGGTCGGCAGCGATTCACATAATTTAGCATCAAGAGCACTTTATACAAAGCCTGGACATGACTGGTTATCAGATAGATACGGAAGTGAATATGCTGATTTACTACTCAAGAAAAATCCAGCTAAAATATTGATTGGGGACCCGGTAGAAGTTTACCCGGTGAATCTTATCCCCGTGGTTTCATCATGGAAAGATCGACTGAGAAACTTATTCAAATCATAAATAGGAGATAAATCCATTGAATAGCAATAAATTAAAATTTGTAATCGGATCCGTCGTTATAGTCCTGGCGGTGATTGTCCTGGCAATTCAGGGTATGAAAGAGGATACCACCATGTCCTATTCAAAGAGCGTCAGTGAAGTCCAGTTGTTAGGACCGCGGGCTCAGGCTTTGACCCTAAAGGTAAATGGTGATCTGAAAAAAGGCAGCATTGTCAGGAATAATCTGGATTTGGATTTTATTATCACTGAGGGAGACTCTGAGCTGAAAATTCATTATATCGGTAAGGATCCTATCCCAGACACCTTTAACAATGACATGGACGCAGAAGTGATTGTTTCAGGTAGCCTGAAAGATGATGGTATCTTCCATGCAGAGCGTATTCAAGCAAAATGTGCTTCAAAATATGAAGCAGATTACTCATCCCCAGAGGTATAAACAAAAGTTATAATTAGGATATAGTTAAATGGCTGATTTAGGAAACATCCTTTTATTTTTTCTATTCCCGGTAAGTGTGTTTACGGCACTAACTGCGCTGGCAGCAGGAATAACAAAACGAAGAGGACTTTTAGAGGCGGCTCGCAGAGGCGCATATGCTGCTTTTGGTGTTACGACACTTGCAGTAATAGCTTTGGAGTATTTGCTTATTACGAGCGATTTCTCCATTGAATTCGTAGCCAGTAACACCAATTTCGATCTACCCCTGTTTTACAAAATAGTCGCATTGTGGGCCGGTCATGATGGTTCACTCCTGCTCTGGACATGGATTATCACAATATTTATCGCCATCGTAGCATTCCAGAATCGTAGAAAAAATAACGATCTAATGCCTTATGTATTGTTTGTCATGGCGACGACCATTGTATTCTTCTCAATCTTGAGTGTATTTATCGCGAATCCATTTCAAACCCTTTATCAGGAGATGGGGAACAAGCTCCAGGAATTTTCAGTACAGGATGGACGTGGTTTAAATCCATTGCTACAACATCCTGCGATGATCATTCATCCTCCTGTCCTTTTTATTGGATATGTCGGCTCCGTTGTACCCTTTGCTTTTGCCATTGCGGCATTGATCACAGGCAAACTGGGAGCGGGGTGGATCCATACGACGCGACGTTGGGCTTTGACAACCTGGGGATTTCTTGCCGTAGGTATTGTGCTTGGTGGCAAATGGGCTTATGTAGAGCTTGGCTGGGGTGGTTATTGGGCTTGGGATCCAGTGGAGAACGCATCTCTGCTCCCCTGGTTGACATCGACTGCCTACTTGCACTCTGTTATGATCCAGGAGCGAAAAGGAATGCTGAAGATCTGGAATATGGCCCTGGTCATTGCGACCTATTTGTTGGCCATTTTCGGAACTTTCCTCACTCGAAGTGGAGTGGTCAGCTCTGTTCATGCTTTTTCTAATTCGGGTCTTGGACCAGCTTTCGCAGTCTTTCTGACCATGGGACTCATCTTTTCTGTGACCTTACTTCTCTATCGCCGGAAGGATCTGAAACCTGATGAGGAGATGGAATCGCTGGTTTCCCGAGAGAGTGGGTTCCTGTTCAATAATCTTCTTTTCCTGCTCGCCACTATCGCTGTTTTATGGGGAACGCTTTTCCCTGTCATCAGCGAATTATTCACCGGTGATCAGATTACCGTAGGACCTCCCTGGTTCAACAATATCATGATTCCCATTGGACTGGCGTTACTGCTCCTCACCGGAGCAGGACCGCTGCTCGCCTGGCGGCACACCTCAGTTGAGACCCTGAAGCGGAGCTTCGGATTGCCTATCTTGGGTAGCATTCTTCTCATGGTGGTCCTGTTTGCAGTTGGTATGCGTGACGGTTGGGCTTTGGGATCCTTTGCAATATCCTTCTTTGTTATGTGGACCATTGTTGTCGAGTTTGTGAAAGGTGCGAAAATCCGCATGAAAAACTCCGGTGAGAATTTCCTGATGGCGCTGTATATGCTTTCACGGAAGAATACGCGGAGATATGGTGGTTATCTGATCCACGCTGCAATGGTGATCATGTTCATAGGATTTACCGGTAATGCTTTCAACTCAGAGACAAGAGCGGAAGTCGGTGAGGGTGACTCATTTATGCTGGGACCTTATAAATTTCTGGCAACAAAGATTAGCCATTCTGAATCCCAAAATTATTCGGCTGAGCGCTTGGAAATGGAAATGTACAAGAATGATCGTCTCATTGAGGTGATCTCGCCGGAAAAAAGATTCTATTTCGCTTCGGAGCAACCGTCAACTGAGGTTGATATTTACTCTACCCTGCGGGAAGACATTTATGCAGTCCTATCAGGTAAGAGCAATGATGGTTCAAAGATCATTGTACAAGTATATAGAAATCCGCTCGTCAGTATGGTTTGGGTCGGGGCAATGTTTCTGGTCATCGGAACGCTTTTCGCCATGCTTCCAAATTTACGAGAAACAAAAGGGGGAGCTGAATAATGAGTTTTCTCGCATATCTCATCGGTATTGCTTTCCTGATCTGGGTCATACTACCGCTTTTCCAGAAAGATTCCACCTGGATATCCCTGTATATCGAAGCAGAAGAGCTTGCGGACAAAAAGCAGAGAGTTTATGGCAATATTGCTGATCTTGAGTTTGATTTTGCCATGGGCAGGTTGAGTGAAAAGGATTTTAACAACATTCGTCAATCCTTTTTGAATGAGGCGGGTCGGGTTATGGAAAGGCTCGAAAGTCAAAAATCCAGCGCTTTGATGGATCGCATCAAAACGGATATTGGCAATCTGGGAAAAAAGCATAAGCACAAGAAAAATAAGAAAAGTGCATCGAAAGTATTTTGCATTGAATGTGGCACAGAGAATCCTCCTGAGGCAAAATTCTGCATGAAATGCGGAAAGGAGATGGCATGAATTCACGTTCATTGAAACTTGCAGTCATGCTTTCTCTGCTGGGAAGCCTCTTATATGCGGGTGATCTTCGTGTCAATATTTTGAATGGAACTCGCAATGAGTCTGGCAAGGCTGACAGGGTTGCTCTCATAGACTTAACTGCAGGAATGGCGGAAATCGCCTCAGCCAGTAATGTCGTTAAATCTACAACCTTTTCTGATATTTCCACTGGTAGTCAAAGCCAATATTTGCTCAGGGCTACACTGGGTGGCGTAAATTACTCCGCCATGTTCGTACCCACAGTGGGAGTAACCGCCTGGGAAACATCCCTGACTGTTTATGAAAGCAGTGAGGAAATACATGATGTGAATGCCTCTGTACCGTTTTTTGTGATCTATGGTTTTGAGGATCAACTCTACATACAAAAACGGATCATTCTGGAAAATATGTCCACACCTCCGGTTACATTCACTGCCAATCCGGGAATAGCTAAAGTTCACCTCCCCAAAAACGCTACTGAAACAGAGTACATGACCTTTAAGAGTGGCTCTATGCCCCTGAATACTTCACCCATTGATACTGAGGATGGACAGGTACTCCCAAACCCTATCAAACCAGGCGTTTCCGAAATTGATATGGCTTATTATGTACCCTATGACCCAACTGGTTCTACTCTAAGCGAGAAGGTTGGCTATGATATTGGTCATTTTCATGTATATGTCATGCCAATTGATCTGGCCGTCTCAGCCCCCGGCCTTTCTCGTGAAGGAACTGATAATGAAAATGGGTTGGCCATATATGCCATAGAAAATGTGAAAGCTGGAACCAATCTGGAATTTGCCATCTCTGGTCAGGGCATGTCAGAGACCAGTGACGAGGAACATGCTCAGCATCAACAGAATAGCGGTAGAATTGTTGTTGAAAAACGCATGGATGCCGGTGTCGAGTATGCGATCTCAGGTGTATTGATCATGGCCATGCTCATCTCCTTGTTTGTTTCAGTAACTCAGCAGAGCGCTGACCTGAAACAGGAATCGATTCAGCTGCTGAAACAACAGAAGACCGAATTGCTAAACGAATACATGAAACTTGCAGATTCCAAGGCTGGTGAAGCTGCAAAAGACAGGGTGCTTTACAGACTCGTTTCCGTCTATAAGACATTGGATCGGATCAAATAATTTGGAGGTATCCGCTTTAGAAGTTTCCGGTGTGTCCAAAGATTTTGGGCGCATCATTGCACTTCGGGGAATTTCGTTTTCAGTCCAGGCAGGTGAATTTGTAAGTATCCTTGGCCGCAATGGTGCCGGGAAAACAACGCTCCTGAATATAATTAGCGGGGTTTCTCGTCCCAGTGAAGGGACGGTACAACTGTTCGGTACGGATCCAAACGACCGAGTCAACAAGGCTAAGCTTGCTGTGATCTCCCATGAAATGTTTCTGTATG
>CAZVSF010000003.1:0-18808 GCA_964630195.1 uncultured Lentisphaeria bacterium | reverse complement strand
GACCGAGTCAACAAGGCTAAGCTTGCTGTGATCTCCCATGAAATGTTTCTGTATGGTAATTTAACGGCCATTGAAAATTTGGAGTATTATAGTCAGATATATAATATACCGAATGCTAAAGAACGAATCGAAGGTGTCCTGCAGGATGTTGAGCTCAAGCATCGTCGTTTTGATCTTGTATCCACCTACAGCCGGGGAATGACGCAACGTCTGACAATTGCCAGAGCCCTGCTCCATCACCCATCTCTCTTGCTACTGGATGAACCATTCACGGGGCTTGATCAACATGCCATTGGCATGCTGATTTCGTTGTTAAATAAACAAAAGTCCATGGGTCGAACGATCCTACTGACCACACATGATCTCCACACGGCGACAGAATTGTCTGATCGTTATGTGGTGCTCTCCAGGCATAAGGTCGTCAAAGATGGAAACATTGCAGACACGACGCCTGATGAGCTGCGTGAAACCTACTTTAGTGCTGAAGTTGGGGAGTGAGTGAAGATGCGCGCAGCGCTTGCCATATTAAAAAAGGACCTGAGAATGGAATTCAGGTCAAAAGAGAGCATTCTGGCAATGTGGATATTCTCATTGCTCATTTTCGTTGTATTTAATTTTACTTTTGAAGTCTCCCGACTTGTTATGCTTGAGATCGCGCCAGGACTGCTCTGGGTTGCCTTTGTTTTTTCAGGGATGTTTGGTTTGAATCAATCCTTCTCTCTGGAAAAGGAAAATGGAAATTTACGTGCCATGGCACTAATGCCAGTCGATGGTGGACATATTTATGTCGGTAAATTCTTGAGCGTTACCATCATCATGCTCATGTTTGAAGCGCTCATATTTCCAATCTTCCTGATCTTTTATGATCTACAACTTTCCTTCACCATGTTCAGACTAATCCCGGTGCTATTGGCTGGGACCATAGGTTTTACAAGTCTGGGAACCATACTTTCAGCTGTTGCTGTCCATACGAGGAATCAACAGATTCTCTTGTCACTCCTGCTCTGGCCATTGGTATCACCCATTATCATCTGGTCGGTGACACTCACTGGAATGGTCTTAAGCAATGAAGTTACTGAAGCATTTTATCCGCTTCTAATAAGAGTGTGTGCTTTTGATGTTATCTTTTTCACACTCTCTTATATGCTTTTTGATTTCATCCTGGAAGATTAGGATGGATAAATTTTGTCTAAATCAATAGAAGGTTGCTCATGAGATCCAAGATCGATAAAATATTACTGATTGTACTGCTCTTTGCATTTTTAACCAGCATTTATCTCATTTTTCAGTGGGTGCCGCCCATCAAAGCGTCCAATCCCGCTGAACAAATTGCACAGCGGATATTCTATTTTCATGTTCCCAGTGCCTGGTTAGGATTTCTCTCATTCTTTGTCGTATTCTGTGCAAGTGTTGCCTACCTGGCCACCCGCAACCGAAAATATGAACTTATATCAGTGGCCTCTGCCGAGATAGGCGTCTTGTTTATTTCACTTGTGCTGATTACGGGTCCTATCTGGGCCAAACCCGTATGGGGAATCTGGTGGACCTGGGATGTACGTCTCACATCCTCATTGATCCTGTGGCTCATTTATGTAGCCTTTCTCATGCTACGACGATATTTGCCTGATGGTAGCAAGCGGGCCAATCTATCCGCAGTCGTCGGCATCATTGGATTCATTGATGTGCCCATTGTCTACTATTCTATCCGTTGGTGGGAGACGCAACATCCCAAAGCAGTTATGGCCAGCAGTGAAGGAAGCCTGGCTGCACCCATGTTTTTCGCTTTCATGTTTGCGCTTACGACCTTCACGATCCTCTATGTATATCTAATTCGAAAACGTTACCAGTTGCTTAGCCTGGAGGATGTATTAAACAAGCAGTTCAAAGAAATGGAGATTCTATAAATGGATGCCTTTGTATATTTATTTTTGGCTTATGGTTTTATCTGGCTTGGAATATTCGGTTTTATATGGTACATGAATAAAAAGGTGGATCATCTCAACCAGGAAATGACACTGCTCAAAGAGCTTATCGACCAAAAGAAATAGGGGTAACGCAACATGTCTAAGAAAATTGTACACGTTGTCGGCACTGGCACAATTGGCGAGCCACTTATTGGATTATTGTCCGATTACAAGACCAGTTTGGGTATCGATGAAATCACATTTCACAAGCGGACACCCCTGAAAAGTGAGCATGCAAAAGTGCTTCGTCTGCTGAAGCGTGGGGCGCGTCTGGTGACAGATCAGGAGGCATTTGAAGGTTTTCAGGATATTGGGCTGGCTCCTGCTTTTTCAACCGTTGAAGCAATTGACCGAGCCAGTGTGGTCATTGATTGTACACCCAAGGGAGTCGGTCACAAAAACAAGGTAAAGTATTACCATAATTTTGATCATAATACGATGGGATTCATCGCCCAGGGGAGCGAAACTGGATTTGGGAAGCCTTATGCCCGCGGTATAAATGATGAAGCCCTTATTCATGGGGAGGATCAATTCTTGCAGGTCGTTTCCTGTAATACACACAATTTATCTTCGCTGGTAAAAACAATCGGTATGCACAATGGCGATCCCCAAAATCTACTTGATGGAAGATTTGTGATGATTCGTCGAGCGAATGATTTGAGTCAGGCAAATGATTTTATCCCTGCACCGGAAGTGGGCAGTCATGGATCTGAGCAATATGGGACTCATCATGCCAAGGATGCTGCTAATCTGTTCAGGACACTTGGCTATGATGTAAATATTTTTTCTTCAGCAATGAAGTTGAATACACAATACATGCACATCGTACACTTCAATATGAAAATGAAAGAAGCCATGACGATGAAGCAGGTTGTAAAAATATTTGATAACAATCCGTTGATAGCTTTGACAGAGAAGAAACTTTCGTCTCAAGTCTTCTCATTTGGTAGGGATCATGGCCACTATGGCAGAATCTTGAATCAGACGGTCATTGCAACACCAAGCCTTCAATTGATCGATGGTGGCAAAGAATTGGTTGGATTCTGTTTTACTCCCCAGGACGGTAATTCGCTTTTGAGTTCCATTTCTGCAGCAACCTGGTTTATGTATCCAAACTCATATGAACAAAAGATCCAATCACTCTCGGATTGGTTTTTTGATGAAGTCTAATTCTAAGAATATCAGAGATTGAAACCTGGCGACTCCTGTACTTTTCAAGAGTCGCTTTTTAATTATGCTTAACAATACCACTTTCTCACAGTACTGCCGAGCTTCCAACTGGTACAGACCAGATCTAAAAATCCTGGTTGCCTGTTCTGGTGGAATAGATTCATCAGTGCTGCTACATCTCTTAGATAGTTTGGAGGATGTATCAATTGGTATTGTTCACTTTGACCACCAACTCAGAGGTAAAGAAAGCGATTCTGATCGAGAATTTGTTGTAGAAATGGGGAAACGCTTTGGATATGAAGTTCACGTACTCAAAGAAGATATTGGTGCCCTTGCAACCCAGCAGAGGATGAGTCTTGAAGAAGCTGGCAGCAAGCAACGTCGTACAAGATTTTCCGAGTTAAAAAACGATCTGCAGTATGATCTCATAGCTACTGGGCAACACTGGGATGATCAGGTTGAAACAATTCTAATGAATTTGTTCCAGGGCTCGGGTATTCGCGGTCTATGCGGAATTAGTGAAATAATGGGTGATCTCATTAGACCATTATTGGATTTTCAAAAGGAAGAGATCGTAGCCTATGCCCAACAAGAAAAAATCATCCACCGGCATGACAGTTCAAATGATGAGAAAAGTTTTCTCCGAAATAACATCAGATTGAATGTTGTTCCACAGATTAAGAATGACTTTCAAGATGAGCTGAGCGCATGTATTCAGTCCATTATTCAGTCGGCACAACGCTTAAATGTCCTTGTGGAAACCAGTGTGGAAAGTATTGATATAAAAGAGTTTAACGCGTATTATGCTCCAAAAATAGCATTAGGAATGAGCAACGTCCCCGACTATTTTTCGCCGATTCAAAAAGCGATTTTTGACAGAGCTTTTCAATTAATTTCTTTGATGCCCCAAGGCATTTCCACCAGGCACTATTCTGCTTTAAAACAACTCTTAAGCGATGATGCAATCGGTGTGGAAATTCAACTGCCTGCGGGAATCACTGCCTGTCGTAGTCGCAAGGGAATAGTCTTTTGTGATAAACGCCAGTTACAATGGCAACAGAATTCAATCCCGGATAGGCATGAGAAAAGATTCCCATTTTTTAATCTCAAAAACACCATGGCTGCGATTGGCGATCATTTCAAGGATCCAGCATATTTTTGGGATTTAGGGTATCTGGAGAAGTTAAAGATTCGAATGATCGAGCAAGGCGATCGAATGATAGTAAACGAAACCGGTAAGACGCTCTCTGTAAATCAGATGCTTCAGTCAGCCAGAGTTTCTCCATATCTGAAGGAAACCTACCCCGTGGTCGAGTACAATGGGGAAATATTATGGGTGCCAGGTATTCGGACTGCACATTCATCACTTCTATCTGATGCTTTGATCAAAGCGAATAATTTAAAGCACTGCATAAGAGTACAATTTCAAAAGGGAACGTTTGAATGAATACGCGAGTAGTCGAGAATATGGGGAAGTATACTGGTCAGGTTTTAGAAGAAATCTTCTCCCCGGAGGTCATTGAAGAGAGAATTGCTGAGCTGGCAAAGCAGATATCTACAGAATATGCTGGCAAGGTCCCAATTCTCATTGGTGTACTGAATGGGTCAGTCTTCTTTCTAGCCGATCTGGCCAAGCGCCTTGAAATTGATTGCGAAATCGATTTTATTAAGGTCTCTTCATATCATTCTGGAACCCAATCTTCTGGAACGGTTCGACTATTAAAGGATATCAGCTGCATCATAACAGACCGCGATGTGATCATCGTAGAAGATATTATTGATAGCGGTCTGACAGCGAGATTCCTGAAACACAGAATACTGGAAAACCAACCCAGTTCTGTTGCATTTGCTTCGCTTCTATTCAAACCTGAGTGTCTCAAGTTGGAGTTTGAAGCCGAATACATAGGCTTTGAAGTAGCTGATCGCTTTCTCGTGGGGTACGGGTTGGATCTAGACCAAAAATTCAGGAACCTTCCCTCGATATGGGCATTTCCTGTAAATATGAATTTGTAAAAGGAAATAAATGAACGCAGATAACCGCTCAAATAAAAACGTGGAGAGAAAGCCTGGAAACCAGGATAACAATTCTCGAAGAAATGATTCACAATCAAATCAACGCCGCAGACCCCCAAGAAAACCATATAACAAATCTGGTAATAGAGGTAATCGGGACACTCGCAACACAAGAGATAATCGTTCTGATCGCGGAGGACGGGACAATCGAGACAATCGAGACTCTCGCAAAAATCCCTCGAAACGTCCACAGTCAAAACCGGCAAAAAAATCAACAAACATAAAAATTACACGCCCGCCTGAAGGCAATCAGAACTGGCAAAAGGGATTGAAAACTACGCTGTTATGGGTCGTGATCCTTATGTCTGTATTTTTCTTCGCTCAGGTTCTCAAAACAGATACTGAGCATATCCAAAAACTGGGATATACAGAATACAGAGAATTATTGACTGAGGGTAAAATTGAATCAGCGGTGATCAAGAAAAATCAATTCCACGGCACCTTGAAATTACCTGAAACCACCGTAATTAATGGTGTGAGCAAGGACTATACAAAATTCTGGGTTGTGTTGTCACCTATGATCGACAGTGAGGTTACCTCAGAATGGGATGAAATGGGAATTGTCTATGAATTTCAGGATGAAACCCGGGATTGGGTAGATTATTTATTCCAGATACTCCCATGGTTCTTTATCATCTTTGTCTGGTTTTTCCTCATGCGTCGAATGCAAGCCGGGGGTGGTGGTACCAAAGGGATTTTCTCGTTTGGCAAAAGTCGTGCGAAGATCATCGACCAGGAAAAACCCCAGACAACATTTAGAGATGTTGCCGGCTGTGAGGAAGCAAAAGAAGAATTACGCGAGATCGTTCAATATCTCAAGCGTCCCGACCGTTTTCAGAAACTTGGCGGCAAAATTCCCAAGGGTGCCTTGCTGGTTGGACCCCCTGGCACAGGAAAAACACTACTTGCTAGAGCAGTTGCTGGCGAAGCTGGCGTTCCATTCTATAGCCTGAGTGGTGCTGATTTTGTGGAGATGTTCGTTGGTGTTGGAGCCAGTCGTGTCCGAGATCTATTTGAGTCCAGCAAGAAAAATGCACCCTGCATCATCTTTATTGATGAGTTGGATGCCGTTGGTCGTCAACGAGGTGCCGGTCTGGGTGGTGGACATGATGAACGCGAGCAAACCTTGAATGCTCTTCTGGTTGAAATGGATGGTTTTGAAGCCACTGACAATATCATTTTGCTGGCTGCAACCAACCGGCCCGATGTTCTGGATTCTGCATTATTACGACCTGGTCGCTTTGATCGACAGATAACCGTTGATAATCCTGATGTCCGAGGACGTGAGGCCATTCTCAAAGTTCATTCTAAAAAAATTCCATTAGCTAAAAATGTTCGACTAGATATTATTGCCAAAGGTACACCCGGGATGTCAGGTGCCGATCTGGCCAACCTTATCAATGAGGCAGCACTTCTGGCTTCCAAGCATCGCAAGCAACGTGTGGAGATGATTGACATCGAGAACGCCAAAGACAAAGTGATGATGGGCTCCGAACGGCGCAGCATGGTCATCAGTGATAAAGAGAAGAGAACCACAGCCATCCATGAAGCTGGACATGCTCTGGTTGCCAGGCTGACTGCGGGCACAGATCCAGTCCACAAGGTCACAATTATTCCTCGCGGTCGAGCTTTGGGTCTCACAGCCCAGTTGCCTACTGACGATCGCTACAACTATTCCAGAGATTATATGGAAGGGATGTTGACCATTCTCATGGGTGGACGAGTCGCTGAAGAAGTTGTGCTGAATCAAATGACCACAGGAGCAGGCAACGATATCGAGCGTGCGACTTCATTGGCCCGGAAAATGGTTACTGAGTGGGGAATGAGTGACAAGATGGGTCCCATGACCTACGGCCAGAAAAAAGAAGAGATCTTTATTGGTCGCGATCTGGGAATGCACCGTGACTTTAGCGAGGATATGGCCAAAAAAATAGATGCTGAGGTTCGGAAAATCATCGATACCGCCTATAAGAAGGCTAAGGATATCATCAGCAAGAATCAGGACAAACTGCAGGCTATTGCTGACTTGCTGCTTGAAAAAGAAAGCATTGATAGCTGGCAGCTTGATCGTGTGCTGGGTGTACAGTCTGAAACTGCTCCTCCAGCAGCACGCGGCAACAAACCACAGCGATCCAGAGGTCGATCCAACCACCCTAGACGACGTGAGGACAAGTCCAACCAACAGACAGCCAGGAATGAACCGTCAGTCGAGAGATCTGATTCAGGAGTTCCTGCAGTTAAGAAGGACAACGACCAAAAATCGTCAAAAGCTGAAGTTGATGCTGCCACCGGTGAAGTGAAGGAGCAAAAAACAGCCCCTAGAAAACGAGCTCCAGCGCGTAAAAGAGCAACAAAACCGAAGCAATCACCTGAAGGTGACAGCGCTCAAGATTCAACACCGACTGAGCCAAAAGAGTAAATTTTAACCTTTTCCTATGTTTGAGACAACATGTCACATCGAGTAGGTCAGAAATGGTTAATCAGGGGTCAGGAGTTACCGGTTGGTTCCCCGATAATCATGGGAATCCTCAATGTAACTCCTGATTCATTTAGTGATGGTGGCAAGTTCTTATCATCTGAAAATGCGTTTAACAAAGCGAAGGCAATGCTTGATGAAGGGGCCACAATTATTGATGTGGGGGGAGAGTCGACACGTCCTGGCTCACAATCAATAAGCGCTGAAGATCAAATTTCACGTGTTTTGCCCATTATTGAGCAACTTTCAGCTAAGACCAATGCCCTGGTATCCATTGATACACAAAAAGCAGTTGTGGCTAAAGCAGCCATTAAGGCTGGCGCACATATCGTCAATGACATTTCCGCTGGGCGACACGACGAAAGTATGTTTGAAGTTGTAGCCAGATTTGGAACAGGCTATATCCTGATGCATATGCTGGGTACACCGGATACTATGCAGTTAACACCGCACTATGAAGATGTGATCGCTGATATAAATATGTTTTTTCGAGAAAGAATATCAAGTGCGGTGCGTGCTGGAGTTGATGAAGAACAGATCGTACTGGATCCAGGAATTGGCTTTGGCAAAAATCTGGAAGACAATCTTCGTATCATGAGCAATATGGCCAGTTTTGATGAACCTGGCAGACCTCTGCTACTTGGTGCATCACGAAAATCATTTATAGGTATGATTGACAATTCAACTGCAGATAAAAGAATAGGTGGATCGCTCGCTGCAGTCATCTCAAGCTATCTCCAGGGTGTCAAGCTGTTCAGGGTTCATGACGTTGATGAAACCCGACAGTTGATCGATATCTTCACTGCCATTCAAAAACATTCGGATTAAATTAAATAGTGTCCGATAAAAAAAATACACTCCTGATCATCCTCGGACTGCTCATAGCAGCTGTTAGCGTTTACTTCTGGCGCTATGAACTATTCAGCTTGGCATTTCTATCAGTGCGCGTCTACGATGTGGTTGATATTCTGGCTGTGGCTTTTGTGCTTTATTCTCTTTATAAAATCTTTAAAGGCACCAGAGCTGCACAACTTTTATCTGGAATATTGATACTCATTGTTCTCTCGGTAATTGTTCGCTGGGCCGAGCTTCACGGGATGTCATGGCTCTTGTCCAATCTCTCCACCGTTTGGGTCATAGCAGTCGTTATTCTCTTCCAACCTGAACTGAGGCGTATTTTAATATATCTCGGCCAGAATCCCTTTGTTCGCTATTTATTCAGAGTTAAAAATCTTGCTCTTGTTGATGAAATATCAGAAGCCATTCTCACCTGCCAGGAAAGAAAGTGGGGCATGCTAATCGTCATGGAGGGCGAAGTGGGTCTCAAGCATATAAAGGAAAAATCTGCCTCCATTAATGCACAAGTATCCGCTGAGCTTCTTGTATCCATATTCAATCCGACATCTCCTTTGCATGATGGTGCCGTCATTATCAGCCATGAAGTGATCGAGTCAGCTAAGTGCATCCTTCCGCTATCGGAAGAGTCTCAGGGGGTCAGGATGAAGCTGGGAACACGACATCTGGCAGCTCTGGGACTATCTGAAGAAACCGATGCCAATATTCTGGTGGTCTCCGAGGAAACTGGCACACTCTCCCATGTTTACAATGGTGTCATGAAGCGTGGACTTGATGAGATTCAGCTACGCAAAGTGCTAAACAACCTGATTATATAATATGCAAAAAACGCTGATATGGATTCTTCTACTGGGATCCTTCCTCTCAGCAGATTCCGTGCAGCATACTAGTTCTGCGCGGAATGCAAATTCGCAAAATAACATCCTCTGGACAATTGACATCCCTGATATGGATTTAATCAATATCAGCAATCTTGGTCTTGAGTACCCTGGGTGGAACCATACTGTTTTGGGGAACGGGATGAGGGTGCCTGTAAAAACAAAATTGATGTATACCCAGACCAGCCCTCCTTCTGGTGATGCTCTTCTCGTTGATCCGCAGTCTTTCCATTTTGTTGATGCATCTCTGGCAAGATCCGATCAGGCAAAAGGTATGGATGCAGAAGCCTTGTCACAATCAGATATAAGTGAAGAACTTATCAGTTTCAAACTCATTAAGCATCTTGAAGGATATGATCTATGGGCGGTCAATGTTCTGGGAGGGCAGTATGATCCGACGAGTCGGCAATGGATCATCCCCAGTCAGATCGCGGCTACATTAAGCGTGGACATCAGCCTGCCAGCATCATCGGGGAGTGAGGATCTTTATCTGAATAAGCTCAATGAATCTATTCAGCGACCCATGCGGATAAATAGAACAGGCCTTGGTAATGGAAAGATCAAGTTATTCGTGCTAAAAGATGGTATCTATAGGATCTATTATGATTCACTTGCCGTCCTACCTGACTTTCCAGAAGAGATCATAAGCAGCCGATCGTTAAAGTTGCGTGAGAGGGGTGAACAGCAAGCTATTCATGTTACCGATCATGGCGATGGTATCTTCAATGGAGGTGACCATTTTGATTTTATTGGGAAACAGAAATATTTTGAGGGGACCAGTCAGTATTATGATGCATTTTCAGATATCAATGTTTACTGGTTGGATTGGGGCGGTGAGGATGGTCTCCGTTTTGTGGAGGAATCAGGAGCGCTGGTTGATCTAACGCCTGTAAGACCCACAACCTTTTGGGATGAGATACATATCGAACAGGACAATGATTTTGAAAGACTTGGTCAGGTCGATACGAATCTGCCCAGCATCACCCGCGATCATTTTTTCTGGGAGTCAGTAAACTCCGGAGTAACCAAAGAGGTAGAGTATTATCTTCCCAATCCATTTCGGGGATCCAGTGAAAATTTGGAGGTCTCTCTCGGTCTCCACGGATTGACCTATAGCCAGGAGGCTGGAGATGTGCAAAATCATACGATCTTTGCCTTCATGAACGATCATTCGATTGGAGATGGAAGCTGGGTCCAACAGGAAGAGTACGTCCTCACATCACCGGCAGCACTGAATCTTTCCCACAATATTTTGAATGCCAATGGCCACAATTCACTGGCGATCTTTGCACCGGTGAGTACAGAACCTGGGAATTATGACAAAGTCGTGCTTAACTGGATTGAGATCGGATATGAACATCTTCTCAGGGCTGACGATAATCAATTAAGATTTAGAAAATCATATATCAATCCTTCCACAGATCTGGAATATGAGATTCAGGGATTCGAATCCCAGAATATGGTTCTCTACAAGGAGGGCTTGTCCAAAATAACAGGCTTTACGATCAGGGAAAACTGGGATGCCAGTGAGCCGCAGTACAGTTTGGTGTTTCAAGATCATTCCACCGAATCAACTCCCGACTACTGGGCGGCGAGTTTTGAGGGAATCTTGAGACCTCTGCGTGCGACAGTTGATACTCTGGCCCAATTACGAGAGCAGGACGCCGATCTTATTGTGATCACAATCCCGGATTTTATGGATAATCTGGAACCATATCTTGAATTCAAGAGGAGCGAGGGATGGAACCCCATAGCAGTCTCGGCTGCCGATATTTATGATGAATTCAACTGGGGTGTACATTCCCCTCTGGCTATCAAAGCATTTTTGCGCTACGCGAATAATTACTGGTCATCACATCCTGAATATGTGGTCTTGATCGGGGATGCGATCTCAAATCCGCAACAGGCAAAGCGGGACACTCGTATACGCAATATTCCAACATTTTATATGCAGACCTATGGTTGGGGAGCCGCAGAAGCGGATTACTGGTACAGTCTTATAAACGGAGATGACTATTTGCCAGATCTGAACATTGGAAGACTCCCTTGTAATGATCTGATCGATCTGAATTCATCCCTGACAAAGCTTATTCAGTATGGTTCAGGGAGCAACTATGGTGCCTGGCAGAATGAAATCATAACCATTGCTGGTTTTGATGCCACCTTCAAATCTCAAAGTGAATCTTTATTGAGAACGGCTGTACCGGCGGCTTATATGCCATCCAGGATCTTTATTGACAGGGACTCAGAAGGCCAGATATTCTGGGGGGATACGGATTCACTGGTAGAGCACTGGAACCGGGGAAAACTGCTCATTAATTTCCTGGGACACGGGGGTGGCGCGGTTTGGGCGGATCGATCGCTATTCGTTCGGGATGACATTTTTTATCTCAATCAGGATACACCGCCAGCATTTGTGACCAGTATGACCTGCTTCACCGCATCGTTCGCTCAGACAAGGGGTTTGGGTGAAGTGGTTTTGACCGAATCTCCAGTTGGTGCTATTGGTTGGTTTGGTTCATCCGGTGTGGGATGGATCATTAATGACTACCTGATGATCCAGCCCCTCATGCGCCGATTGCTTGAAGACAATAAAACGGTGGGTGAGATTATCAATATTGCCAGAATGGAGTATTTTCTGGCAAATTCCGGATTTGACTATTTGAAACCCTCCATGTTATTTCAGTACAACTTCCTGGGGGATCCAACAACACGACTGCTTCGACCAGAACGTCAAGATCTACTGGCTTCTACAGCTGATATTTATGGTGTCGACGAGCAGATCTCGCTTCAGTATATTGGAAACCAATCCGGTGAGATCAAGTTACTGCCACTTAATGCATACAACCAACCCTGGTGGACACTACCCCAGTCCTATGCCGCAACACAAGGGGCTAATATCGTCCTGTCGCAAGAGACGGGAGCGCCAGAAGGGATGGGGCGGAGTATCATTACGCTTGATCGGGGAGTAGATCAGACTGCTTATCAGGGATTTGTTTCGTATTCGGTATCTTCTGATTGGTTTGAGCATGAATCGCCAACAGCCGAGCAATTATCAGAATCACCCATTATTCCCATCCGTGTCCGTTACCATTCGAACTCTGCCAGCGTAGACAGTATGGTCATGGTCCTGTCCGGGGCCAACAGTGGCCGTATTGAGTTGGAGCGTGATGAAGACTGGTGGCAACTTGCAGACACAACGAGATTGGATGCCGGGAATAGCCAGACCTATTACTCTTTTTCAGCTTTTTCACAGGGCACACTTCTGAAAACTTCTGCATCTTATACACTGTATCTCCCTCAAGATATATCACTGAGTACCAATGAGTTAAGGAGTGGAGTTAAAGATAATAGGTGTGGAATTTACCTTGATTATACCCTTATGGGTCTACCAGATGCTTCGGCCACGCTGCACTTTGATGCAGATTTATCGGGTACGCATCAAATTATCGATGCTGAAGTGGCGATCACTGGGGGAAACAATGCCATTTTTGTTCCTTTTCTTATGGGAATTGATACAATCCAGGCAAGCGCCACACTTCATATATCATCCGACCTTGATCATAGTGATAACTCCATTGTTCGCCAATTAAGTTCAAATTATTACCAGATCTTACCTGGATTGGGAATCAGTTTCAATGGGCTTGCCTCTGATACACTTCCGCTGTGGTCAAGTGGATCACTCCTGGCGAACCCTGTCGATACGGCGTGGGTGAGGGTTGGATCGTACATGGCAGAGATCCCAGCGCTTCCAGGTGTGGTGCTCTATGAGGATTCCACGATTTATTCGATCGAAGTTTCAAATCCTGAAATTGTGCTTCAAATTGAGGCACCTCAATCGATTTTTAGAAAGGACGCTGAGCTTCCCAACTGGCGATCCATAGATCATGGCTCTGCGCCTTCCTCAGTCAGTTCGGAATTGAGTCAGATCAGGAGTAGAACCTTCCTGGCCATGGGGCAAATAGAGAATTTCACCGGACCCCAGGTCTCCATGATGGTCGAAGGACAATTGTTTTTTGATGGCGACTATCTCCTGGAATCAAGTCACTTAAATCTTCTAGCTGAGGATGAGAACGGCTTTTCATGGCACAATTCAGATGTACGTGTCACAGTTGATGGCGGTAGCTTAACACCTCAGTTGGGCGATACCACAAGTTCAGGTAAAATTTTGAGTGCAACGATTCCTCTGGATCTGGAAACGGGAGAGCACACGATAAACTACATGGTGAGCGACGCCCTGGGTAATTGGTCTGATGAAGTCTCCATTACTGGAACAGTGGCCAGTCAGGCTGCTATTTATGACTATGGAAATTTTCCGAATCCTTTTGAAGGTGAGACCTTGATCATTTATGAGCTCACACAACCACTTGATGATCTTGAAATAGATATTTTTACGCTTTCAGGTTATAAGTTACATACTATCGACGCATTCAATGCCCGTGTGAGCATAGGACTGGGGGCGATCGGCTATCATGAAGTTCCCTGGAATGGTCGTGACCGCTCCGATGATTTTGTATCCAATGGCGTCTATTTTTACCGCATTAAAGGTAAAATGGGCAATGAGGATATTGTCGGTCCCATCGGGAAAATGGTGAAGAATCGATGAGTATTTTAAAACGATATATTCTACTGTCCCTGGTAAGTCTGAGTATGCTTCGAGCAGGGGAGTATGCAGATGCCTTCCTGCTTGCCAGTCAATACCCGCAGATCCAGTCCATGGGTTTCAGCAGTGTGGCGGTCCAGGTCCAGTCTGGATTCGCACTGAACAATCCAGCCGGATTTGCTGCTGATGGACATCGATCACAACTGAGTGTGGTTTATCAGGAATTCACTGGTCTCTCCAGCAATATTGGAATCGAAGGTAAGTATCCTGTGAGTGGCACGTATATGCTTGGATTTACCCTGGTCCATAGCGGCGTAGATGGTCTCTACTTCAGACCTGATCTATCAGGGTTGAGCCCTGTTGACAGGCGGGATTCGGTGTTAACTCTCGATAATTCTAATCCAGGTATCCTCGATTACAGGGAGGATGGCGCCTTTATATCTCTGGCCCGTGAATTCGAATTTGAAATCAACCTGGGGTGGAAATTTTTCAAAATACCCTGCAGGTTACCTCTTGGCGTATCAGCAAAATACATAGATAAGGTGTTGGTGGAGAATAGGGGTCTGGGATTTGGTATTGATATTGGGAGCCAATTGTTCTTTAATCTTCACGACATGAGTTATGTGTTGAGCAAGACGGAATTTGGGTTGGGTCTGTTTTTGAGTGATATCCTCAACACTCCTGTTTACTGGACAACTGAGCACCAGGATGCGATTAAACGGAGTCTGACAATCGGTTTATCCATAACGCAAAATTTACCGAAATTGGCATCTCAACTTACCATTTCGAGCTCGACTCAGACCAGGTACGCTGATGTCAGGCAATATGGTATTGGGATCAAAGTCAAGGATACTATTTTTCTACGAGGCGGCTACGATGGATACACGCCTTCCTTAGGTCTTGGCATTGGCTTAAAAAAGTTTATTATTGATTACTCGTTTAGCCAACATGAGTTGGCAAACATGCAAAAAATTGGAATTAATTACCACTTCTAGTGGGGTTTTGAAAGATATGGGGCTAAGAGTGCAAAAAAGATTTTTATTCATACTAACATTGTTATTGATGGTGCAAGTTTCCTGGGCACAAAATAAGGACCAGAGTCAGGCTGACCCGCGATATATCATTGACCCTGAGACGGGAAAATTAAGTATGTCAATTCGTATCTGGGGTGAAGTAAAGACACCCGGTGTCAAATTGGTACCCAGTGATGCTGATCTAATTTCCATACTGAGTTATGTAGGTGGACCCAGTAACATGGCTAAACTTGACAATATTCGCATTCTTCGCTTCAATGAAACAGAGGGCGAGGAAAGGGTCGTTGTCGCCAATGTGGAAAAGTTTTTAGAAACGGGGGACACCAAGTACATCCCTGAAATTTATCCAAATGACACGATCATTGTGAAAGGCACGGTTTGGAGAATTCTTAGCACTGCCATCCCATATATTAATTTGATGGTCACATTGATAAATGGATACTACCTCTATACACGGACGACAGCATAAATGTTTGAAGAGATCAGAGATGAAATGGGTGGACTTAAGCAGCGTCTAGATACGCTGAGGGGGCATCTTTGACCTCTCCGAGGTTCAAGTAGAACTTAACGAATTAAAAGAGCATTCCGTCAAAGATGATTTCTGGAACGATCAGGCCACCGCTCAGGAAACACTCAAAAAAATAAATCTTTTAGAATCTCAGATCACTGACTGGCAGAATGTGCTGGATCATGAAGAAGATCTTGATATCCTCGTGGAATTAGCGCTTGAGGATCAGGACGAGAGTCTCAAGACGGAGCTTGAAAAATCATTACGTAAATTCCGTAACACGCTGGAAGACTACGAGTTACGTCAGCTACTCTCAAGCGAAGACGATGCTCTGAATTGTATAGTGACCATCCATCCCGGTGCAGGTGGAACAGAATCTCAGGATTGGGCTGAAATGCTGTACAGAATGTACACGCGTATGTTTGATAATCGCGGTTGGAGTTGGAAGGCACTGGATTATCTGCCAGGTGATGAAGCAGGACTCAAGGATGCAACCCTGGAAGTCAAAGGTGATTATGCTTTCGGTTATCTCAAAGCAGAAAACGGTATTCACCGTCTGGTTCGGATTAGCCCCTTTGATTCCAATTCCAGACGCCACACATCCTTTGCCTCCGTATATGTTTACCCGCTCTATGATACTGAAATTGAGATCAATATAGATATGAATGAGGTCAGGGTAGATACGTATCGGGCCAGTGGTGCAGGTGGGCAGCATATCAACAAAACCGATTCTGCAGTTCGACTCACCCATGCGCCAACTGGGGTTGTTGTCCAATGTCAGAATGAACGATCCCAGCACAAAAATAAAGAAACAGCCATGAAAATGCTCAAGGCTAGGTTGTATCAGTTGGAAAAAGAGAAGGAGCAGGCCAAGATGGATAAAATGGCCTCTTCCAAAACTGAAATTGGCTGGGGAAATCAGATCAGATCCTATGTGTTTCATCCGTACACCATGGTAAAAGACCATCGTACCAAACATGAGACAGGAAATATACAAGCCGTCATGAATGGTGAAATTGACGGGTTTATAAAAGCATTTTTATTGAATCAAATGGGAAAAGAATCCTAATGAGCGAACGCACACTACACGAGATCATGGATCAGCGTAAAGAGAAAATTAAAACCCTGGTCGCAGATGGCATCAATCCATACCCCCATGGTTTTGATAGGACACACAAAATAAGTGAAGCCCTGGAGGTATTTGATGATCTTCAGGCGAAAAAAGGGACCACTCTCGCTGGCAGACTGATGTCCAGACGTGTGATGGGCAAAGCTAGTTTTGCCAACATCCTGGACGGAAGTGGCAAGATTCAACTATATATTGGCCGAGATGACCTTGGTGTAGATGCCTACACACGCTTTAAACAACTTGATATTGGTGATTTTATTGGTGTAAGTGGTGAACTTATGACCACCCGAACCGGTGAGAAAACCCTCAAAGTATTCGAATTGACCCTCCTGAGTAAAAACATTCGACCTTTACCAAATGTGAAGGAAAAAGATGGTCAGACCTTTGACGGTTTTGAAGACAAGGAACAACGCTATCGCAAGCGCTACCTGGATCTCATCGTCAACCCGGAGGTGAAAGAAACCTTTATAAAAAGAGCCAGGATCTATAAGAGTATCCGATCTTTCTTTGATAATGCCGATTATCTGGAAGTGGAAACACCCATTCTCCAGCCTCTGTACGGCGGTGCCTCTGCGCGACCCTTTAAAACGCACCATAACACACTGGATATTGACCTGTTTTTACGGATTGCTGACGAACTATATCTCAAACGATTGATCATTGGCGGATTTGAAAAGGTATTTGAATTTTCCAGGAACTTCAGAAATGAAGGCATGGATCGCACGCACAATCCTGAGTTTACCGCAATTGAATGGTATGAAGCCTATGTGGATTATTTCTATCTCATGGATCAGGTGGAGTCCCTCTTCAAGCAGATAGCCTCGGATCTGGGGCAGAATGTTTATGAATTTAATGATCATGAAATCGACCTGACCAAACCATTTGACCGGGCAACCATGGCTGAACTGGTTCAAAAACATGCTGATATCGATCTGGCTAAAGCAAATGCTGCTGATTTGCTGAAGGTCTGTCGTGATAACAAGATCGATGCTCCAGGTGATGCCAATTACGGACAACTTCTGGATGCCTTATTCGATGAATTGGTACAGCCACACCTCATCCATCCCACATTTGTGACTGAATATCCAAAAGCAATATCACCTCTGGCAAAGAACAAGCGCGAAAGTGATGGCACTTTTGTAGAGCGGTTCGAACTTTTTATTGCAGGAAACGAGTTCGCCAATGCATTTACTGAATTGAACGATCCTATTGATCAGCGCGAAAGATTGGAAGCCCAGTCGGCATTACGTGCGGCAGGGGACGAGGAAGCTCAAACCCTCGATGAGGATTTTCTTCAGGCCATGGAATATGGTATGCCTCCAACAGGTGGTGTCGGTGTGGGGCTGGATAGACTGGTTATGCTTCTCACCGGGAATCGGTCGATTCGGGATGTGCTGCTTTTCCCGCAAATGCGCCCCGAATCAAAAGGATAGGTTCAATACCCCCACGTGTCATACACGGGATATCTTGCGACACGCTACCTTTTCGGTAAACACCGGGTTCCATTTATAGCATTCATTTCTCGAACAACGATCATCGGAATGTCCCTCGGAGTTGCCACACTCGTCCTGGCTCTCGGCGTCATGCGTGGATTTGAATCGGTTGTTACCGAAAAAATTATAGGTTTTGATACCCACATCAGGATCGAAAAACTTTTCGAATCGGGATTTGATCTCGAGGAAGAAAAAATCGAAGAGATAGCCGCAATTCCCGGGGTGGAGCAAATTTTCAGAATCAAAAAGGCTGAAGTGATGTTGAAGGCCAACGACATTACAGAAGGTGCTCTTCTAGAGGTCATGCCACAGGAAGCCCTGAGTCAGTTATACTCTGTTAGTGCAAACTATACCAGTGCCGGGAGTAAACAGTCTGGCCTCATCATTGGTGCCGCTCTTGCAGAATTGCTCGAGGTGAGCATCTCAGACCAGGTTCTGGCTTATGATCTAAGTTCATTTACTGATGAAGTGGGACTACCTGCCATTGCAGCGACCCAGATCCATGCCATTTATGAATCTGGAATGATAGACTATGATAAAAGCTATCTTTATTGTTCACCACAAACCATGGAAGAATTATTCCCCAATACCCCCAACACCGATGATTTTGGTGTTTTCCTGACAG
>CAZVSF010000002.1:33899-45483 GCA_964630195.1 uncultured Lentisphaeria bacterium | reverse complement strand
CCAGGATGAGACTGTATGGTGTCTACCCCAACAGGCTCCCACCAGTGTACATTAACCGCGAAAAGCGTATCGTGTTCGTTATTGGAATGGACGTCATTGTCAGGACCATAGAAAATGTTTGTGCCATTTTCGATCCAGACACCATTGGTATTATAGTAGACCTGATTACTGTCAATCCAGACCGAATCCGGATCACCGTCATGATCCCCTAGCGTCCCATTGTCATGCTTCAGATATATACCGACAAATCCAGCCGATGTATTGTATTGGATAATATTATTCTTGATGGTCGTGCGCGGACCATTAAGTATGTATATGCCTTTACCACTGGTCACCGTACTGCTTTGAATGCTGTTGTGTTCAATACGCGTATCAGGTGATCCCAAATACACTTTCACCCCTTCCCGACAATTGGTAAAGGAATTATGGTGGATATAGTTGTTATACCCCGAAGCATCGTGAGCAGCACCTGTATTGCCAACACCAACGCCACCGCCCATGGTGACATCCGTGACAGTATTGTAACAGAGCTCATTATTGTACTCATCCTCACCATGAAGATCCAGGGCATCCATGATGGTGGCATGAAGGGTATTGTTTCGAATAAGGTTGTTGTGGGAATAATACTGAATCACGACCCCATGACGAATCTGCGGCCCTACAAAGGTATTGTTTTCAATAAGGTTATATCTGCTATCCCGAAGTTGGCCATAACTATCATTGCCATGACCATTCCCCTGGAGTGATATGCCGTATCCTGCCCCACCACCACCTACATCGGTTGCCAGATGAAAATATGAGTTGCGTACGATGCAGTCGCTTGAGTTTGCCAGACGGATGGCTGCGGCTCTGTATTTTTCAAATTTGCAACTGTCTACAACCACTTGCCTGGAAGGTGTGCTGCCACTATCGTCAATATATAAGTGGACACCCGGTGCGGATCGATCGGGATTATTGTTAACCCGGTCTGTATAATATTGTCCTGAAAAATTCGAAGAGAAGGTCAGGTTTTTGATGGTTATTGCAAACTTGCCCTGGATTTTGACTGTCTTGGTGGTTTCATTCTCGTTAATGGAGAGTGGAAATTGAGATTTGATGATGGCCCCAGCCATGGATTCCCCATGGAGGTGGTAGCCATCAGACAACACAATATGTGAATTCCCCGAGCTACTGGAGGGTGATGCCATATTATAGACGCCATTAGGGAAATAAATGAGATCACCCATACTGGCAGCATTAACTGCAGCCTCTATAGCTGGACGATCATCAAAGTCGTTATCCAGAACGTCTGCACCATAATCCAGAACATTGATGGTATCACCCCAGGGCCAATAGGGTTCCAGGATCTCATGAACACTTCCATCCTCATTGATAAAGCCGGGAAAATTAAAGGCAGGTTGCGCCTGCAGTGAGGCCATCAGCAGCAGCCCGGATATGATCACCCCGATCAAAAGCTTATTGCTTTATCGTTGAACACGACCAGAGGTATTACCTCCTGCCACTGACTTCACTTCTGCTTCGGTTACCAGATTGAAGTCACCTGGGATGGTGTGCTTCAAGGCCGAGGCTGCCACTGCAAATTCCAGGGCATCTTGAGGAGATTTTCCAGCGACCAGACTGTGAATGAGTCCAGCACCAAATGAATCCCCACCACCCACACGATCAACGATGTGGAGTGAATATTTTTTTGAGAGAAAATAATTTTTTCCATCAAACAGCAGTGCTGCCCAGTTGTTATCACTGGCAGAAAGACTCTCACGAAGTGTAATGGCCACCAATTTAGCCTTGCTTATTTTCATCACTTCCTGGGCGACTTCCCTGTAATGATCGACATCAAGTTCACCCTTATGAACATCTGTAGATGAAGCTCGAATACCGAATACATCTGCGCAGTCTTCTTCATTGGCAATAATCACATCTGTGAATTGGACGAGTTCCGTCATGACAACTCTTGCTTCTTCCCGAGTCCATAGTTTATTGCGATAATTCAGATCACAGCTTACCGTGACACCTGCAGCCTTGGCCGCTTTGGCCGCGAGAAGGGTCACCTCGGCACTTTGAGAAGATAAGGCAGGGGTTATCCCGGTTGTGTGAAACCACTCGGCATTTTCAAAAATAGAAGCCCACTCAAAATCTTCAGAAGTAACCTCAGAAATGGCCGTACTGGCCCGATCATAGGTCACCCTGGATGGACGCACCGATGCACCATGTTCCAGAAAGTAAATCCCCATTCTGTTCCCGCCCCGGGCGACATGATCCGTCTTGACACCATATTTATGGACACTGGCAAGGGCTGCATCGCCAACCGGATTGGCAGGGAGCCTGGTGACATACTGAACATCATTGCCAAAATGTGCCAGAGACACAGCAACATTGGCTTCCCCACCCCCAAAGGTAGCCTGAAATTGATCAGCCTGGACCAGACGTAAATTATCATAGGGAGCCAGCCTCAACATGATTTCGCCAAATGTGACTATTTTATGACTCATAGGATATCCTCTATGCGCGACCTTTTTCAACTTCGGCGCAGTATTGTCTGGCAAGATCCGATAGGTCTTCCCATTTAGAATTTGCAATTAGATCATTTTTCAAAAGAGCAGAACCCACGCCAACACAAACAGCCCCATTTCTGAGGAATTCAGCCACATTACTCAGGTCTACCCCACCTGTGGGAGTCAGCTTGAGGTGCGGCATGGGCGCCAGGATGTCTTTGAAATATCCCGGTCCAAATTTTGTAGCAGGGAATACTTTCACAACATCTGTTCCCATTGAAAAGGAGTGTTGTATCTCAGTGGGTGTCAGGGAGCCCAGGATGGATGCAATCTCATATTTTTGAGCAACATTCAGGATGCCTTGGTGAAAAAGGGGTGAGACAATGAACTCTGCACCTGCAGCGACGCCCTTTTCGGCCATATCCTCATCTAAAACCGATCCCAGACCCACCAGGAGCTTATCACCATAACGGGCTTTCAGGTTCTCGATGATCTCGAAGGGTTTGGTAGAGCTCATGGTAACTTCCATGATGGAGATGCCACCTGCGATCAATGCATCGGCAGCATCCATGACCTGTCCCCCGTCCTTAATGCGAACGACAGGGACTATCCCAACTTCCATAATTTTATGTAGTACGCCTTGTTTATCCATATTGAATCGCCTTCTTAAGCTTCCAGAAAATCCTCTCGCATGGGTGAAAACGTATCAATGAGGTAACCATCTTCCAGACAGACTGCTCCATGCTCGATGCCGCCCTCTATGACAAAAGCATCGCCTGCCGTTAATATCTTCTTCTTACCATCAAGATTTACCTCAAAAGTTCCAGATTCCACATAGGTTACCTGTTCATGGAGGTGGTCATGGACATAGCCAATGGCGCCCTTGGCAAAATGAACCCGAACCAGCATGAGATCTTTGGTATAACCCAGGATCTGGCGATCCAGACCTTCCTGAACGTTCTCAATGGGAACATCACTTGATTTGATATGAGCTGTCGTCATGATTATCCTTCTTTTAATTCAACTTTTTTGATCTCACCACTAAAGAGCATCACGGCCAGCAAAGCAGCCGGAACCAGCGCAGCTCCAATGAGAAATACGAGGGTGTAACCAGAGGCATCCACAATAACAGGAACGATATTGGTTACGATAATCACACCCAGCACGGCACTTAGTCCACCCATGCCAGCCAGTGAACCTACCGCCCCGCCACCGTAGAAGTCACTGGGCAGGGTCTGGATATTATTCATGGATACCTGGAAGCCAAAAAGAATAACCGTAATAAGCGCGATAGCCATGGCGGAAGAACTAGCGTAAGCTGTTAGAATTAAACTGGGGAACATAATAATGGCACCCAGAGTGATGGCCCATTTCCTTGATTTGTTCACCGTCCAGCCACGATCCATAAACCAGCCACTGAGGTAGCCACCGAACAGGGATCCAAGAGCAGCACCCACATAGGGCATCCAGCCGTACATACCTATTTCTTTGACATTAAAACCAAATTTATTATTCAAATAGATGGGTAGCCAGACCACGAACAACCACCAGACAGGATCCAGAAATATTCTGGAAATGATGACTGAGTAGCTTTGCTTATAGCTCAACAGCTCACCCCAGCCAGGAACTCTATCTGTATAGACAGCAGCTTCCTTGTTCGCTTCTCCACTGAGGATGTGGTTTTTCTCTTCCTCAGTGATCCAGGGATGATCCTTTGGCAAAGCCCTATTCAAATACATCCAGGGAATAATCCATAGCATTCCCAGCAGACCCAATAGAAGGAAGGTAACCTTCCAACCAATTGAAAGATAGAGTATGGCAATCAAGGGCGGTGCAATGATGGAACCAGCTGATGTACCTGTGCTGAAGATACCCTGGGCAAAAGCTCTTTCTTTGGCAGGGAACCATTCGGCATTGGATTTGGTTGCACCGGGCCAGTTGCCTGCCTCCCCGGCTCCCAACATGAAACGAACCACACTAAAGGAAAGCACGGAGCGAGCCAGGCCATGAAAGGCAGCCGATAAACTCCATACAACGATGGAAATGACGAATCCCAGCCTGGTTCCCACGATGTCATATAGTTTCCCCGACAACATCTGGCTGATCCCATAGGCCACCAGGAACATACTCATTATTTTTGCATAACCCGCATTGTCAATCCCCAGATCATGACTCATTTCCGGCCACATTATGGCCATGGCCGAACGGTCTATATAATTGATCATGGTCGCCAGAGCCACCAGGGTGACGATCCACCATCTCAACCCTTTTATTTTCTTTTCCAGCTTTGCGTTCATCGGCTTCTCCACTTCTTGTTATTTGATTCTAAAGTCATAATTTCCTGTCCAACTGTAGTCCACCCCACCAAAGCTGGCAGTATGTGTTTTCTCAACATCTGCCGGACCATTGTTTATCATGATGACCCACTCAAGCTTATCCCGACCGAGGACTTCAACAACTGTCGCTTCGTCAGAATGGCCCAGAACTGCTATATTTTGAATACTTGAATGGACATCCTCTGAGCTCTCCCGAGCCTCGCTGAAATATCCATGGGGTTCCAGAACACTGGCAAATACCTCAGATTTTCCATGGCTTCTTTTAATAAACAAAGGTTCATTTCGAAGATTAAAATTGGGGTCATTTGCACCAATGCGTCCAAAAAGGATCTCTGAGGCTTCAGGAACATCGGCGATATAGCTATAATAGCGATGTCCATCCAGCCAGGTGATCACCGCATCATCCTCAAGACTTGCTGTGGCTGTTTCCCAGATATGCTGGTAGCCAAAATCCTCACCCAGGGGCTTTAACATTTGGGTTGCAGTCTGGTATTTGAAATTGGTATTCATTAACTGACCTTTGAAATGTATCGGCATGTCGTACTGATGCTCATTCACAGATCTTACCTGATATACATCTACAACCACAGGGTAGTCCAGACGATTGTCTTTGACCAAAAACATGGTCCTTTGCATGGTGACGTCATCATAATAATCATTGGCTTGAGCGCTCATGACCTGCACAGCAGGGTTACTCGCATCAAAGAAATGTCTCAACCCATGCACTTGATCAGCTGATTTACGGTTGCCTTTGTTTTGAGAGACACCATCGACAACCAGAGTATTATGGGCAATGGTTTGCTTGGCATAGGAATTATTTTCAGGGAGGTATCGACCACCATATTTGGTTTCAATATTTATCCAGCGGCTAAAACCATAGTCAGTCACCACTTCCTCACTCTGATCGTAGAACATGAAGTGTAATTTATCGAAATGACCATGTCCCAGACCATGAACACCATATTTCATAGCCAGAACCGTTTGGTTCTTCCCATGACCGGTTCGAAGGATGCCAAATCCGCCCTGCGTGCCATCGTCCCCGTCCACAAACTCAATGCTGGGCCAGGAGGGTTCTGTCACTTCGCTGGTAGATTCATAAGCCTTGGCAAGTTTCAATCCGGAACCATTGGGATAAACACTCCCCTGAATTTTTGCCAGTCCCAATAGATTTTCATCAAAACCATAACGATCAAGTATGACTGAGGTGCCATAAACGGCGCCGGGAGCGAGAATATCCATGCTTCGACTGGCATCATTGATGGGTATGAAGGCACCGTTGGGGTAGGTCATCTGGACCATGGCATAAAATGCCTTTTTAACGATTTGATCCTTGAATTCGTAAATTTTCAGCTCAGGTCGATTTCTTTCAAGCGCTTCAGCAAAGAAGAGCAGGGGCCGGATGGCATAACGGACATAATAGGCACCTTCCATATAATATCCATCGGGTGAGAAGAGATGCTCAACCTGGGCCAGGAAGCCGCCAGTGCCATCATTCTTCGTTCCGTAAAGGGCACGATCCACATATTCATCCTTACCCATGGCCAAACCGATCATCCCCACAGAAGCAGAAGACCACATCCCATGATTATGAATGCGGTCAAACTCCTCGGCATAGTCCACCGAGAACAATTGTACCATGGGATCAAAAATATTGGATTCATACTTTTCCCGATCGACAGGATCAAGCCAATCATAGACACAATCATAGGCTTGAGCTGTATTAAGTAACCAGACTGATTCATTCAGGACTTGATGAAAAAGACGACCGGGCTTTTGCTTCTTAGATAAGGGATGGGGTCCCAGGGTTGGATACAGATCAGCGTATTCATCCAGCATACTTTTCACGAAATAGGCGTAGCTCGTATCGCTTGTAAAGGCATACATATAACCAGCATTCTTCATATCCCGATAGTTTTGCTTATGCTTTTCATGGGCATACCCACCAGCTTCTCCAGGCAGCGGAACCTCAATGGGTAAGTTTAATGCCTCATCCGCTGTATGCTTTAAGTCTGTATAGCTTTCCATGAAAAGTGGATACTTATCGAGGTTCTCCCTGATCTCATTGACCTCAGCAGAGGATAGACTCAGGGAAGGATGTTCAGATGGTATAGCCTTATGATCCTGAGAGCAACCCAGGATCATAAGACAAGTCAAGATACTAATTGGGAATGATTTTTTCATCAAAGATCCTGCCTTAAGGCATGTAAAGTCCACCATTGACCTGAATACTCTGACCATTCACATAGGCACCAAGATCAGATGCCAGGAACAGCACAACATTCGCAATATCCGCTGATTCGCCCAGTCTACCCAGGGGAACCATTCCAGTAACTTTTTCGTGTACTTCGGGTGAAGTAAAAGTATTGTGAAAAGCGGTTCCAGCGATAAATCCCGGTGAGATGGCATTCACGGTAACGCCGTATTTGGAGACTTCCTTGATCACACCCTTGGTCATGGTCCAAATGGCACCCTTGGAGGCGGCATAAGCTGCGGCTCCCGGACCACCACCATCGTGAGCAGCCTGACTTGAAAAATTGATAATGCGTCCGTATTTACTTTTGATAAGGTGAGGGATGGCAAGAGATGTTACCAGAAAAGCTGTCTTCACATTGACATTCATAATGGTGTCAAAATGAGCTTCGTCGAATTCAGCTATGGGTACCCTTTTAATGAGGCCACCTGCCACATTTACCAGAATGTCCAGTCCACCACCAAATACCACAGCTTCATCCACCAGTCGAGTCACATCTTCTCGCTTTGTGCAATCGGCGATTACCCCAATGGCCTTCCCACCAGCAGCTTTAATTTCATCCACTTTCCCCTGTAAGGCGTCCGCATCCATATGATTATTCAATACCACTTTCGCACCTTGAATTGCTAATAATTTTGCAGTCTCAAAGCCTATCCCCTGGATACTTCCTGTCACAAGGGCTGTTCTGCCAGTTAAATCCGTTCCCATTTTAAATCCTTTCCCATATCTATATTTTTATGATATGTCATACTTATTTTCATGGAATAGTCGAGCTGTTTGACGAGCTTTCTATTCATTGCTCTATTGGTCTAATATTCTGTACGCGTGTTCTTCGGCCACTGCCAAATGACCCATCATGGTTTCCTTGGCACCTTCGGCATCCTGATCCCGAATTGCATCAAAGATTTTTTGATGGAATGCCACTGCTTCACTCAAAGCCGTGTCCACTGTGCTGTAGACAATGGTTCGAATGCGGGGCATTAATTGAAAAATGGGATCCATCTGCAGGGCTATGATGGGGTTTTTGGTAGTTTCGCATATTTTCAGGTGAAAATTCTGATCTATCTGTCCCTGGTGCACTGAATCATACTGATCGCTGTTAATTAACTCATGGAGATTCTTTTCCAGGAATTTCACATCGTCTTCATTTCTATTTTGAGCCGCCATCCAGGCTATTTGCGGTTCAAACACCTTTCTGACTTCCACAACCTGAATAATCAATTCTGAATTCAGGTTCATTTGCAGGTAACGACTCATGGTCTTCACTGCATTGGATGAATGATATTCACTCACATATATGCCACTTCCCTTGCGAATCGTGATCAGGCCCTGAATGCTGAGCATCTGCAAGGCTTCACGCAGGGCTGTTCTGCTGACACCAAACATTTCGCACATTTCTTTTTCAGTGGGAAGTTTATCCCCCGGTAAGAATTTTTTCTGGAGGATAGACTTTTCAATCTCACTTTGAATCCTGTTACTCAGGGTTTCTGTATTACCAACTTTGGAATATGTATACATCATTCAAAACCTCACATTTATTCGCTAAACATTTCCGTGCGCTGCTGCACTAGTCAGGATGATAGGTGATTCCGGAAATGTCATGACCAATTGTCTCAGGGCATTTGCATAGATATCACTGGGCCATTTTGACCGGGCATAAGCAAGCAGAAAAAGCATTTTCTCACTCCCTCCCTGCATGCCCGTGATTTGGGTATGCTCCCAATCCGCCAGGCCAGTTGCAAAGGGGAGTAAGTAATCGATTGCGGCTTTTATCCGGGATGGTTTATCATCAAAATTGGATAAATCGTAACCGTAGTTTTCAGATATTATTGCAATGCGGATCAGGGCTTCCAGATTAAAGACTGAATAGTTAAAAGATTTTGTCCTGGCCAGCTCTTCCGGTTGCTCACCGGCTTTGTTGATTTGCCTGGCCAAACGATTTGTCTGGATGCTGAAGGCAACTTTTCTCCCCAGCTCAGGTTCATCACAATATTGGCTTAGAGCCAGGAGTTGATAATCACACCATGAGCCATGATTATTTAAATGTTGACGTTCCTTTTGCCCCAGTTCACTGGTCTCCAACCAGTTTAAAAAATCCTTCATCCAGGCTTTGAACTGGAGGTGGTCGTTATTTGTCCATGAGGGGGATTCACTTAAAAGAGGTTCATAGTCGGTGAGAAAAACGAAATTCCTGGATTCGATGATTCCCACAGAACGTCCATCAGACAGACCCGGTACAAATTGCCCGAAGTTCAGATTAGGATTCATACGTGTTTCAGGGTTGATAAACCAGACTTCCAAAAATTCTGAAGCCTTGGCTGCATATTTTTCATCCCCTGTAAAATGGTACATGGCTGCCAGTGCACGCACCGCTTCAGCCATGGTGGCTCCAGGTACTTTGTCGAACTTCCTGCGCTCGGGGTTAATCTCTCCATCTCTTCGAATGTAGGGCAAACCATCATCTGTTTCCGGATCAGGCCACCAATAGGGACCCATGCTGGTATAATCGTGTTGGTCACCACTGGGTGGAACCATCTCTTTGTCCATGACTGAGGGTGGCTCCAGCTCCAAAAATTCTCCAGATATCTTCTTTAAGGCTACATATGGTTTTATATACGTGCTATCTCCAGCAGCAATCTGGGAACTCGCGTAAGCAAGCGCTCTGGTATCAATACCACTTTTCATCTCAACAGGCGAATCAGACACATCTCCAGCTACTTTGACGCTGGGCGCGCATGACTGGATCATGAATCCTGCAATGACCACTTGAATGAATAGACGGTTGGCTTTTCTCATTATTTGATCACCGTCATTTTGGTCATTTGGTGTTCACGACCCAGTTGGACTTTACAAAGGTATATCCCAGATTCCAGATTAGTCAAATCGAGGAGCAGGTTGTGGTTCCCGGGAGTATACTTTTCTGAAACGGGGTGAATGAGCAGCCGTCCTCTTAAATCATAAATACTTACATCAACCTGACTATCGCGTTCAAGATAAAAACTCAGAGTCGTACTACCATTAAAAGGATTGGGGTAATTACTCACCAGCTCAGGGTTGCTCACCATGGGCTCGTCTATGCTTTGGGGCACACTTGGATCATGCCAACGTCTGTCTCCATAAGCAACTCCCTCAGTGCCTGGATTTTCATATAGGATAGATTCAGGCACCAGTGTAAAATTTGCTGCGCTAACATCTGAAAAGAGTGGATCATCATACAACATTCCATCTCCCAGGGTCACATTTGGATATAGCGTGATATCTCCGCAATTGTATACGTCTGTATACTTGATCTGGGACCATGAGTACAATTCGACCACACTGGAAAATTGGCTCGATTCTGAGAAAATAGAATTCTGTATCGTGGCCACATCCACATTCCTAGCATCAATAACAGGCTCATTATCATAGCCACAATGGTAAAAGGTGCAGTGATTGATCATCACAATGGGACCTGCTGAAAATGCGTTCGTATCGCCCCCATAGATACTGAGAACCGTCTTGGATATGTCCCAGAAGGTACAGTCCTCAAATAAGAGATTGCGAACGCTGAACATCCCACTCTCATCGTCCGTATTGTCAAGAATAAAGAGCTCGCCATTGGCAGCCGAAAAGCTGCATGACTTGAAGACGATGCTGTCTGCCAGGGTACCTTCTTCTGCTTCCAGGATATTTGCCGTATCACCTGAGGTACCAATTCCCGAGATGGTACAGTTCTCAACAAAAAGACTGTACTCTGAAAATGGATTATCATAGCGCGCATGGAAGACTCTCTGGATGCGGTTAGCGGAGTCCCCGCCACCATCAATATTGACATCCCTGATAGCCAGCCTGTTTTCACCCAGGATATCGAACATTCGCGAATATGAGTCCACCGGCCTGATGATCGGTATGGTGGTGTTCGCTGGATCCGGCATGATCAGGATATCCCGATCCACCACGATGGCATGGTCCAGGGTAAAATCACTCCCTGAGAGAAAGAGCGTATCTCCGGGAAGGAGATTCTCAACTGCATCTGCCAGGTTGTTAAGACCCTCCTGGACATAAATATTTTCCGAGATAACATTTTCCCAATCGGGTCCTACATCGCTGTAGGTCATGGGCCGATAAAGTATTGGATCATCCGAGACCTGATCAGCTCCAATATCCCTGACTGAGCCGCGAGCTTGTCCATCCATGTCAGTTGTTATGTCATAGCTTAAAATAGCTGCCTGCCCAATGAGAGGGCTCCCCACCGCAGGTCTAACCAGACCATCGCTGGTAAAATCAAACAGTGGATCCTGCCAGATAATACCATCACTGGTATCAGGCATGCCCAAATCACCACCAAAAACCATATTTTGCTCATAGCTGAAATCTTGAGGGTGGTCTGCTTCCTCATCGAAATTAAACACATCATTATTCCAGGCATAAACCGCATTATTGGCAATGGTGCAATTGATGGGAGGCATGGTCTGGTCGCTGGATGAGGCATATCCAAGCATGAACGATTCACGGCAATTGATGAT
>CAZVSF010000002.1:0-33799 GCA_964630195.1 uncultured Lentisphaeria bacterium | reverse complement strand
TTATGTCGTACGATGGTGCGGGAATTGGTCATTGACCAGGTACTGGTTCCGATTCTGATGGTCTCGCCACCATTGAATCCCAGCTCGGGTCTGTATCCAAAATGATTGTATTCGATGATATGATGATTGTCTCTGTCCTGCGCTTCGCTGAGCCAGACCACAAAGGTGGCGGCATCATGATTTTTACCTGCAAAATAGCAGTGGTCCACCCGATTATTCTGACCATACATGGACACCCACTTATAATTGGTGCCAATGCTGGTGGGGTTGTAATTAAAAATAGAAGTATTGGTCAATCGACAGTGATTGGCTCTCACACCATTTCTACGGAATTCGATCACCGCATCTCCGGTGGAGTAGCCATCGGTAAAATTCAATCCATTGATCTCAAGATAGGAACCTGAGAATTCAAGCGTGCTGAATCCTGAGAGGACAACTTGCCCTGGCGTTTCAGGGATGAGAACAATGGCTTGAGCTTCCGTCCCGTTTGCGTGAAAAGATATACGTTGATCAGCCCAGATACCGTCCTCCATGAGGAGGGTATCGCCTGGATTTAAGCCATCCATGGCATTATGAATATCAATCGCACTGCTCACAGGAACAGTTTCAGCCACTAATGTGACTGAAATTATAAGGGTTAATATGTTTAGAATAAATTTCATAAAAAGGAGGTCTGCGGGGTGACGAATCACCCCGCAGATCAATTTCCTTCTTTTTATTTCAGCAACATGAGTTTCTTAACGTCTGAGAACTCACCGCTGGTTAGACGATAGAAGTAGACACCACTGGCGTATGCAGAACCGTCAAAGGTCACTGTATAACGGCCGGGGGCCATACTCTGGTTCACGATCCGTTCCACTTCCCTACCCCGTACATCATAGAGAACCAAGCGTGTATCGGCGGTCTCGATCAGATCGAAAGAGATGGTCGTGCTTGGGTTAAAGGGGTTTGGATAGTTCTGGTTCAGGGCATACACATCTGGCAGGAAGTTATCATCCACAGCAGTGGTGTAATCTTCATCATTGTACCAGACTGTAAGCTCTGTATCCCCTGTCACATCCAATACGCGATTTGGTCCGCCAGCTGGAAATTCAGAGGTATCCCAGTTCCCGTTGATTCTGAGTTTAAACTCAAAGTGTAAATCACCGAGAGCCGGGGTTTCGAAGGTTACGGACCAGATCGAATCGGCGCCGGTTGGTGACAACCAGCTCTCTGGACTACCGTTCCAGTCGTTAAAGTTGCCTGCAACATCCAGAGAGTCTGTATCTGGATCAAAGTTACCAGCGAATATCTGATAACCCATGCGGGCATTTAGCGTGAGGGTATACATTGGGATGCTGAAATCAGCATAGATCATCTTGTCAGTATCCATGGTCACTGTGGAAACAAGATCTGAGGAAACCAGATCACCAGAATAACCATCAAACTGAGCCAGTGAATCTGGCAAAGCTGTTAATGTCACCACTTCATTGGGTAGATAGAACTTGGCCATAGGAGCTGGGCTGAGTTCAACCCAACCATTGCCTGCGACCATGAGATCGAGAGCTTTGTAATCTGTAACATTCGTTGAAGTTGCCCAACGAGTATCACCGATGGCCGGCGAATCATCATTCTGTAGATGATAAGCCAAAGAGGCATCCAATAATGTGTAATCTTCAGCGCCTATGTCTGCGAACATGGGATCATAGAAATAAACATCTGGACCAAGTGTTGCACCATCGCGCATATCAAGATTATCATTGGTATTATGCAGCAGGAGATTATCTACATATGAGTTCTCACCTGCTACTCTCAAACCATAGCCATTTATGGAATTGGTAACATTGACAATGATCGAATTGGTGAATGTCACATTGGTGGTTCCATCCTGAAGCCTGACAGCACCGAACTTGTCACCTTCTGTTCCATAACCAATCCCACAATTCTCAATTGTCAGGTGGTCTAAAACAACCACGGGATCCATATTCTTCATGTAGATAACTTCCCGACCAACCCGTTTGAATGTGCTGTTCGTGATCTGAATCAAATCAGCATCACCGACCGAGTTGAAAAAGAAAGCTTCCTTACCAATATCCTCAACCAGACAACCGTCAAATATCAACGAATCGACATAAGCAGAAGGATAGTTCTTATAAAAAACCTCTTTTGTTGATTTAAAATCAACACCGAAAGCTCTAAATGAAGTATGATAGCCCATATTATCTGAATCATCCGCACGGATGAGATACTTGGCCTGTACGGTAGCACCTTCCATCCAACCATCGATAGCCAGATTTTTCAGGGTTAAATTTCCACCCATTCTCAGTCGGAATAAACCTTCTGAGCTGGTACCGCCAGTGGAGGAGGTGTATCCCATGACCAGAGGCTTTGCGCTCAGCGTATCGGCACCCAGAATTTCAACCGTCTGGGTAATTTCGAGCGCGGGCATTTTTCCTTCTGAACGACGATCTTCAGATGGAACATAAGGACCAATATCAGTCAGCAGGATGCGATCAACTTGAGCGTTGTTCTTGGCGTACTCAAGCGCATCTAACAGATCCCAGTCTGAGCCGATGGCAAGAATACCATCTGGGTGACTGATCTCTGTGAATGTGGCTGTCACGGACATGTCTGCTGCAAGCGTAATTGCAAGCGGATTATCAGTTGATGTTACATCGCCACTCCAGCCAGCAAATTCCCAACCCAATGGGGCTGTGGCAGTAACAGTGAGCTCAGTTCCAGCATCGTAGGTATCAAACCCGGGAACTGGCATTGGGCTGACACTAACATTACCCATACCAACTGTCATGGTTGTCAACATAGCCTGTGTCAGCGTAGATCTGAACATGGCTGTAAAGGTTGTATCAGCATCGATGAGGTAATAGATATCACCGTCAGCGATACTATCCTGCTCTGCATTCACCCAGTAGGCGAATTCCCAGTTAACAGAATCTGCAACTGCAGTCAACATCAGCGTATCTCCTTCGATGTATGCATCGAGTGGATACTGATGTCCAACAGTCTCTTCAATATGACCATAACCGATCACGGCAGTCTCGATCGCGTAGTTTGTCAGCGTTGGAACGAAATGAGCGGTTACATTTTTTGATTCTGTCATTGTGATTGTAGCAACGGGGTTTGTTGGTGGGAAGACAATCACTGGATCCCAGTGATCGAAAGCCCAGTATTCTGCAGGTACAGCGGTCAATGTAACTGATTCTCCTTCACCATAAACGCCACCAGGAGGATCGAGTACAACCTCACCCTCACCAACGGTAAAGGTATTCAGGAAGTAGACACCCAGGGGTGGTGCCCAACGTGTATCACCAATGGATCCACCATCATCAGCAAAGGAGTACAGGGGTGAATCTTCAGGAATTGTGAAATCAGCATTGGCTGCATCAGCAAACATTGGGTCAACCTGTACCGTATCAGTAGGCGTAGCTGAACCCGTTTCATAATTCAGCATGTCCCAGACAGCATTGTGATGGAACAGGTTGGCGGCTTCACCGAAATCGGCAAAATCTTCACCTGTGTCTGTATTATCATTGTGTGCAAAGATGCTGTTCTTGACTTCAACATTTGTTACAGCACGGAAGCGCAGCATTGGCTTATTTTGAGCGCTACCACAATTGTAGACTGTAACACGATCTATGAGGATCTGAGAATCAGCATAGAGCTCAGATTTGATGGCTTCACGCTCGATGTCATAAAGTGTACAGTTCGAGATCTCAGCATAATTGATGGGCGTAGGCGCTGCAGAAGAGGATCCTTGATACAGACAGATACCCTCTGAGCCGCCACTATGAAAAACACTATTGGTTATCAATACTGAATCGATACCAGAGTTGCCATAGGCTTTCACAACCTTGTCAGCAAAATCATGTGCAAGCACATTGTCTACGATCAGACTCGTCAGAGCCGTAGGATCTGAGTTGTCGATACGGACAAAGTATTTCACGAGACTGCCGTCAGGTCTGTTACCATCAAATTCAAGATTTGAAACAGCAAGACGTACATTGGCTTCAGGTCTTAAGAAATATGAACTTGAGCCACCATTGTATTTGACTACAGGTCTGGTTGGCAATTCATATGAACCCATAATGGTCAGATCATGAGGAACTTCAATATCATCATCACTGACATATTCACCTTCTGAAACCAATACGAGAATGTCACCAGGTTCAGAGGCGTCAACAGCATCTGCCAATGCATTTGGAAGATCATTTGTCACTTCAGTGACTTCAACAACCATTTCTGGTGCCCAGCGTCCATCTCCTACTGCCCCGCCATCATCAGCAAATGTGAATAGGTCGGCGTTGGCGATGGTGAAATCACCATTAGCAGCATCTGCATACATTGGATCAGCATGCAGCGTATCAGTCACAACAGCATTGCTGACTTCAGTGTTCACTACATCCCAAACAACATTGTTATGGAATGCATTGTTTGATGTTGCCATATCGGCAAACTCTTCACCAGCATCAGCGTTGGTGCTGTTTGAGAAAATGCTGTTTTTCACAGTAACATCATCAGCATCACGGAAATAGATCATTGATTTGTTGCCACTGTTTCCACAACCATCAATGGTCAATCTATCTAGAACAACTGTACCACCAGTACTTGTCTGGTTCTTGATAGCTTCCCTGCCAGTGTTGGTAATAGTTGTATTTGAGATCTCTACATAGCTATAGACCGCAGCTGGATCAGATGATGATCCTGAGTAGAGCGTGATTCCTTCTTTAGGACCAGTATCGAATATTGAATTGGTTACAACCATTGAATCAACACCTGCATCACCATAGAACTTGATCATCTTTTCGTTGTAATCATGTACATAGACATCATCAATAAAGAGATCCAGTGTGGCAGTCGGGTCATCATTCCGAACGATAAAGAAGTATTTGGCCAGAGCAGCGCCACCTTCAGCTTGTCCGTCACCATCAAACTCGATACCATGAATCATGATATGTGGTGAACCAACACCCTTGAACATATAAGCACCAGTTGAAGTACCTACATATTTCACAACAGGTTTCGTGGGTAAAAGGTCCCAGGCCATGATGGCGATATCTTCTTCGATAACCATCTGACTTGTGTTCAGGTATGGACCTTCATCCACAAGTACAAAAGCATCACCGGCGATAGCATCGTTCACAGCGTCAGCCAGTGCATTGGTATCAGCACTCGAGATCTGATAAACAGCAGGTTCGCGATTGGGGATCCAGTATGAATCGCCTACAGATCCACCATCATCAGCGAATGTGTAGAGATCCATATTGAGAACTGTATAGTCACCTGCTGCAGCGTCCAAGAACATTGGATCGACATGAAGGGTATCCGTGACCACAGCATTGCTTACATCTGTGTTCACAACATCCCAGACAACATTGTTATGAAACACGTTGTTTGAGGTGGCCATGTCAGCAAACTCTTCACCAGCATCAGCATTTGTGCTATTATAAAAGATGCTATTCTTGACAGTAACATCATCAACATCGCGGAAATAAATCATGGATTTGTTGCCGCTATTACCACAACCGTCAAGTGTCAACCTATCAAGAACAACTGTACCACCTGGGCTTGTCTGGTTCTTGACAGCTTCCCTACCAGTATTGGCTATCGTGGTGTTTGAGATCTCAACGTAGGCATATTTTGCCATTGGATCGCTTGATGAACCTGAATAGAGGGTAATTCCCTCTTTAGGTGTCGTATCGAACATGGAGTTGGTCACGACCATGGAATCCACACCGGCATCACCATAAAACTTGATCATCTTCTCGTTATAATCATGTACATAGACATTATCAATAAAGAGATCCAGTGTGGCGGTTGTGTCATCGTTGCGAACAATAAAAAAGTATTTGGCCAATGCAGCGCCGCCTTCAGCTTGTCCGTCACCGTCGAATTCAATACCAGATATGTTGATGCGGGGTGATCCGACACCTTTAAACATATAGGCGCCAGTTGAAGTGCCTACATATTTGTAAACTGGTGGATTTGCCAGACCTGCGGCTGCACGAATGGTGATATCCTTATCGATGACGATCTGCGCCCTGGATAAATACACACCATCCACAGTTAATTCCAGAATATCCCCGGCAACGGCATTGTTATATGCTGTAACCAGAGAGGAATCTGAATCATTAACTACTGGAATAACTGCAGCTTGCAGCGTACCAAATGCCAATGTCAGCAGACATACGGCAATGAGTAGTTTTTTCATGTTACCTCCCGTTTCCTATTTAAGTAATATCATTTTATTAATTTGAGCATTCTCACCCTGGCGCAATTCATAAAAATAAATTCCTCCCGCCAGTTCTGATGCATCAAATACAACACTGTAGGAACCTTCCCACATGAACTCATCTTTGAGTGTAGAAACAACCTGACCCAGCACATTGTAAACAACCAGCGTGGTGAAATCGGGTCGTTCTATTGTATAATCGATCCTGGTACTCGGATTGAATGGATTTGGATAGCTTTGTTCCAGCGTAAAAGCGACAGGTTTGGTCTCTGGAGCTGTTCCCACGGGTGGAGGTGCCGTAGCCCAACGTGGGTCACCAATGAAACCTCCATCGCTACCACGACTATACAGGTAGGGTGAATTCACCTCGTAATTTCCATTAGCGGCATCCGTGAATTGGGGATCATACCCATACACGGTTGCTTCATCCACATCAGCCCCCTTCCCACCCACAACACGATTTTCCTGATACATCGTAAATGTCAAATCAAATGTGTCGACATTCGCGATATAGGATGTGCTCAACTGAACGTGCATGACATAGTCACCTCTATCCTGGCGATTGATCGAGGGTTCGCGTCCATTAGCGACCAACACATCGCGAAGGATGGTCTGCCGATAGTTTTTGGCATAGATGAAGCGTGGCGCACAATTCACTGCGGTCACCTTCTCGATGAGAGTTAGACCATCCACATAAGTTGGTCCAACAAAGCTGGTGTCCGTGTCTCCATAGATACGCACACATTCAGCATCCACATCATCGAAAGTACAATTCCTGACGATCAATGTATCATAGGCCACAGTCCCAATGCTGCCAAAGGGGTATTTTTCACCTTCGGAAATCCGGATAGCCTCATCACCGATATCGGTAAAAGTACAGCCTTCAATGATGACATTATGCGCATGGATATGATCATTGGTCACATCGAGAGGCCTCAAAAAATACAAGACATTGCCCTGTTTATCCTGATCACCTTCAGAGTGGAAATTCTCAAAATCACAATCTTTTAGAGTGATATTGATATCTGATTCAGCCAGATTGATCTGTCCGGTTGCCTCATCTTCAAAATCCCCATACCGCAAGGCATACTTCACACCTCTTGGTTGATCCGGGGCACCATTAAAATGAATACCATTAAATTCTACACTTTCCAGAATACGAAAGATCTCCCTGGAAGAACTTGTGTCTGGGTTGGTATGCGACAGTATTGGTTTTTCAGCCAGTCCAGGGGCTGCCATGATGACAACCGGGCTATTTATCACCAGTGGTAAAGTATCATCCGTCGTATAACTAAAACCGGATGAGGTCAGCAATACCGTGTCTGCACCCTGGGCGACAAACCCCAGGACATTCTTAAAATCACCCTGATACCATGCTTCCCAGTTATCCGCACCAACTTCTATGAGTGAGGGGATCTGGGCGAACGACGTTACGGCAATAAGTAGCGATAAAAGGGATAGTTGCAGTTTCTTCATACTTCCTCCTTATTTTAGGGAAAATTGATAGCTCACATTGAAGACAGTTGCCTTCTCGCGGGCATAATTTGTATTTGAATAATATATATCTTCATATTTCAAGTCCTGGAAGCTGGCTCCCAGGTCGATCGCGCCCAGCATGCCAAGATCAATTTCAGCGCCAACTCTGTACGAAACAGCCTCTGGCCCCGTGGACTGAACAGCTGCTCCATCTGGCAGGTAACTCATTGGTACTGAGCGATATAATGCATTCAGATGAACCATTTTATGTAATTGATAACGGACACCAAATTGAATAATGGATTGGTCTACCCAGTGCTGCATATCACCTGAAGCAAAGGTCCCCAGAGTATCACGAGGAATTTCAGAATCTCCATAGGGATGCAGCTCATAGCTAAGCAGAAAAGTGAATCTATCGGTGGGCATCAGCTGGACACCCACACCATAGCTGGCTGGAATGGTCATGACATCCTTCCCAGTGACCGTGCTGGTACTGGAGGTTAGTAAAGTGTCTCCCTGGAGATAGGTAAATGTTTGCTCATAGCTCCATTCTTTGGTCAGATCCATTGCGGTTGTATATGACAAACCCATCCGGAATTGCTCATAATCCAATATCAATCCAAGCTTCAATGCCGATCCTGAATAATCTGCAGTGCCGGAATATTGGGTATTCATGGTATCATAGGACCAGATAAACTCATTTTGGTCAATCAGGTCGAAGTAACCTACTTTATCCTGGGTTTGAAGTTCATCAGCGCTGCCAGAGTACATGGAAAGGGCCAGACCGACATGAATATTCTCAGTTGCTTCATAGCCTACACCAAAACTGATCAAACCGAGGTTTAGTTTCTGTAACCTCTCAAAATTGTACCAATCCATTCTGATCGTATCCATCCCATCCGCCATGGCTGGCATTGCATATTCCAAATATCCCGGATGTGGTGACAGATATGTTTTATTCCTATCATAGCTGATTCCGTCCAGGAGTGAAGCATATCCCCCACTCAGCGTAAGGGTCTTCCCCATGACACGAATTGGCAATGCCACTCCAAAATGACTTAAGCCACTGGCCGATTCTTTTCGTTTCCAATCTGCGGCTTCTTCAGAGAAGTGCTCCAGGCCCATTTCGGGATCTGTAAGCAGATATGAGGTGTCCAGGAGTGATTCATAAAATACATCAGAATCCAGACGGCCATTATCTGATGTATCCGGAATGTATAACCCTTCCAGGTAGAATGGCAATGTTACAAAGAGTCTGTTTGGGCGATAATGCTGATTCTCCCACCACTGGTTTTCAATCGAAGTCATTCCAGTACTGATGGTTAGACCTTTTATACCAGATAAGCCAGCTGGATTGGCGAATATGGAAGCCGAGCCACCCAGGTCTGAGATACCATCAAGCCCACTCCCAAAGGATCCTGGTGCAAAGCTCAAAGCTTTATCAACGCCCTGAAAGGAAAGCACATTTCCCCTGTTCTGAGCCTGGACCGTCGTGAGAATAGCCAGAACCAGAAAAATTGTCATAATAAATGAATTTTTACGTGTCATGCTGGCATTCCCTAAATATTAATAAAACCGATACTGAATCGATGTACACCGCTGAATTTTTCACCATAGCTGCTATAGCCATAATTCAAAGCGACATTCTTTAATTTGAATCCCAGACCAAAGTTGAAACCCTCGGTATCGTAATTCAATCGATAGCCTGTTCTGGCGAAGATGAGATCCTTAAATGCATACTGAGCGCCCAGGTTGTATTGTTGGGCATAATCCCGGGGCTGCACAAGATCTACTGTGAGCAGAAGATCATGCTCGGCACTTTTAAAAAGGAGAGGATCGGAGGCGGACATGAGGTGACTGGAAAGACCAATATTCATGGTCTGAGGCAAGGGATAACTCTGCTCTTCGTATTTCACCTGCGGACCAAAATTCCTTAGCGTTGCAGCCAGGACCACAGTCCGAAAGCCTGAGTTGTAGAGCACACCAAGATCCCAGGCGACAAGCTCTTCACTGACGACCGAAAAATCCTCAATGAGATATTTGGTCACCAGTCCATAGGAGAATTTGTCTGTAAGCTGCTGACTAAAACCAATACCCATGTCTGTGGCACCCAGCGTCAGGGATTCACCGGTTAGACCCGGATTAAATACACCATCGACAAAGCCCAGACTGGCAATATCCGTCACGGCTATCGACCCGTAATCTACTGACATTCCATATAGACCAACTGCAAAATCGCCAAATCCCCAGGATGCCGCAACGCTGGTATGCTTGGTTTCAAACATATAGTCAGTCTGAGAAATAAAGGTTCCAAATCCGGTTTGGTTAACCAGAGCAGCAGGGTTACCAAAAAGACTCTCAGTACCCCTGGATATGGCTGCATATGCCCCACCCATGGAAGCAATGGTTGGATCCGGCGAGATTTTCAAGAACTGGAAGGATGTAACCCCCACTTTTTCAAACCCATGCACATTCATTGCAAAAAGAAGGAGTAAGAGCAACTGTATGCTTTTTTTTATCATCATGGCCTCATTCCTACTTCACAATTACAAATTTACCGTTTGAGCTATCGCCTTCCGGAGTGGTTACTATGTAGAAATAGATCCCGGAGGCCATTTCCTGGCCCACACGTGTCGTTTGATAGTTCAAATTGGAGTATACCTGTTCGTCATGCTCGATCGTACGCACCAGCTGCATGGCATAACTGTATATCTGTATGGTACAGCGGGCTGGTAATCCATAAAACCCTATCTTGCCTTCATCTGTGCCGCTGAATGATCCAGCGCTGGCCAGATAGGGGTTTGGTACAACGTATACATCACCCAATTCCTCAACAGCAGCGATATTTTTCCCGAATCGTGTGATATTACTTTTACCACTCTGCTTGCCAGCGTCATCTACTGATGTCACCGCATAATATCGATACTCACCCACCTTAAAACTTTCTTCAGTATCGATGACCTCATAACGTCCATCATTGTTCAGGGGATCGCCCACCATCACACTATCAACCAGGGTCCAGGGTCCCATTCCTGCTGCAGCTCTCCATACATAATACTTATCCAGTGTAGAGTTCAGCAAGGGGTGTTCAAATGCTTCCTGGTCAGGGAGCCAGGTGAGTCGCACCGTGGCGCCCTCATAATTAAGTACACTTATCACAGGTGCTGGATATGGAGGAGGAACCGTGTAGGCCCCATTCCTTGGGTTGTCTTCAGGCCAGACAGGCACAGATGGCGCAGTTCCAAGATAGGCTTCAAAAGCTTTTTCTGTCACCTGCGTAACGGTTACCACATCAGAATTCACATAGTCGGGATATCCGAAATCATCCAGATAGGCAGTGGTCATTAATTGACCATCAATGGTATAGGCCCGATTCCATGTCGGCGTGGCAGCCCATTGATTGATAACCTGACCACCTTCGATACGTTTGCCTGGCTCGGCACCATACCCCACGACTTCGGCATAGCTGAATTCGATCTTGTCGCCGATAGACATACTGTAGGGTCCAAAAGTGTGGTGTTTCATGCCTGCATCAGCACTCTGTCTGTAAGGATACGCTGCTCGTCCCAGCCAATGATCTCCCTTCAACTCTGGCCAGCCAGTACTTCCAGGTGAATAGACACCGCTCCAACGAGTCGTTGGATTGATGGGATCCTTTTCGTACATCATTTTTGGGCTGTTGGTATTCCCCGTGGATACCTTATTGGACCAGGGTTGCTTCACGTGATGATTTCCATCAAGCTCATAATACCAGGTAAATGACCCACTTTCATTCTCGCGGTAAATATCCACTTCATCGTACTCGTCGAGAGACAGCAGGGTTGAAGTCCTGAGGACAGCCTGCACTTCAGAATCATTTTGCCCCAGACTATCCAGATCCTCAGGCACAACATAGGCCAGGTGAGTCGTATCATAGAATAGGACAGCATATCCAGGAGCTTGAGGCGATCCCAATGCGCCACCATTCCGGCCTGTTGTGGCAAATTCCATGAAAAGATCTGGATCGGGCTCTGGTTTGCCGGCGCCACTGGCATCACTGAGATTATTTCTCAAATTCATATTAAAGGACAACCACCAGTCTGAATCCCAGAAATTATTCTGGTCACCACGATAGATACCGCCTGTGTATTTCCATTCAAGGTACTGGCGCTGGTAACCGTACATTGAAGGCGCAAATCCATAATTCAAGGCAACCATGACGTCTTTCAGATCTTCTGTTTGTTCAATGGTGGCAGGATTTCCATCTGTATCGCCAGTATATTCGAGCTCATATTCATAAATAATAAAGTCGTCATAATCAGGATAACTCCAGGCTCTCGACGTTCTGGTAACAGTAATACCTGTGGATGAAGCCCAGGCAGTTCGGATAATTTCCTCTGCTTCATTAGGATCATAATCGAGATTTAAAGTACCATCCTCCAAAAGAGGAAAATTTTCAATCTCTTCCATATAGAGTGGAAAGGACCAGCGACCGATAGACACTTCAGGTGAGCTGGCACCCACCCCGCCACACAATGCAAAGAGTCTATTGACTTCTCCAGGTTGACTGGCAAGGTTCGCCCCGATATAAAAACCAGCACCAAGAATGTTGTGCTGACCGTCATATTCGATACCGTCAATGATGGTTTTGGAATAGGGCGGCCATTCAAAAACCGGGACAGAAGTATAATTACCAGCCTCCCCTGTTTGCCAGGCTCGACCGATCTCCCCTGTATTAAAGACCGTGTTGTGCAGCATGCCCCGATCATGAATTCTATATTCTCTTATTTGCCCGAAACTTGTTTGAACCATGAGCAAAACCAGGGATGCATAAAGTATTTTTGTTAAGATTTTCATGGATTCTCCGAGATCATCTTAGAATTTCACAATGAGGCCAAAGCGCCAGTGAATGGGTTGATTACTGAGTAGATATATATCCTGACTTGAGATGTAGGGCTCATAGAGTTCATAGGTCAGAATATTCTCAGGTTCTGTTTTCCAGCGCGGTGTATTATAAGGATTGTCAAACGCCCGACCATATGACCAGATATAATTATTGGTAAGGTTGTAGCCTTCGACATATAGTGTGGTTTTATTGCCACCAATATTCACTTCCTTTTCCAATCTCGCCCGCACTTCACGTTCATCAGGCGTGCGCTCGGTATAAAGCAGATTGGTTTCTGGGTCTGTATAGGGTCGACCTGTATAATATTTATAGGTAGCACTGATACTGAATTTGGCCAGCGGGAACACACCCATTATTTTGGGTCCAAAGGTCTTCGGTGTCTTGTATCTGAGATTGAATACAGCCTTGTGAGTGCGATCATAATCCAGATAGACATCTGCAGGGTCCGGGAGCTGTGCCAGTCCATATACAGGGTCAGCAATCTCAAAGTAGGTGACGGGCGCATTCAGATCATTACTACTTTTTCCAGTGGCCGACTCATAATTATAGCGCATGTATCCACGTAGCGCACCGGATCTCCTTTCCAGATTTACATGGAATCCCTTTATATCTGCATAATCCTTATTGATATAGGTGCGATACACGGCCTGCTGCTCATCATAGTAATAGGCAGTTTCAATGAGATTTTTAACATCCTTGTAATAGGCACTGATATCAAGGGTCAGTCCCAGAGCAGGTAATCCTTTTACGATACCAATATCATAGGCATTGGTCTCCTCAGGTTTCAAGCGGGGATTTCCAAGGATCTCGATCTCATTGTTAAAGGTGATCTGGTTGTAGAAGAGCTGGTTGAAACTGGGACGCTGTGAAAATGTGCCGTAATTCAAATGAAAAACTGTGGTTTCATCCACAGGAAAACTCACTCCTATCCTGGGCTGTAACCTGGCATATAATTTTGTATTCTCACGCGCTGCCAAATCCTGAGAATAGTAGGGACCCCGCTCCAGATAGGGTAAAGTGGGATCATAATTGGGATTTCTTAAGGGACCATAAATGTCCGAAAAGAACTCCTTGTTCAACTGATAAAAATCAAGTCTTAATCCCATATTGGCGATCATTCCCTCAAACTCCATTTTATCCTGGCCAAAGATGGCACCTTCATAGGGATTCACCTCGAAATTGAGAATACGAATATCGGCATCTCCATCTCGATTGTACAGGCGATCCACAAAAACATCATAATAGCTGAACTGAGCGCCCACCTTGAACATATTGGAATTATTGACCTGAGAAGTAAGGTCACCCTGAAATGTATAGGTTCGAGTCTGGTCCTTGCCACTATCGTTGGACAATCGACCAACCCGATGGTTTGAAGGTCCTGTGTAATCGACCCAATTGGAATTCTTGGAATAATCTGTGGTTAATTGTCCCTCGCCAAGCAGGTTAAGCAATTCCTTATCCTCAATCTGCAGGGTATTCACTCTCATGTGTCCAAAGGTAGAAGCGTTGAAGATATGATTCCAGTCAAGCCCCAACTGTGTAGAGGTGGATAATCTCTGTGTTGTAGATAGGGTTGGATCAAAGAGCCAGTACCGATAAGAGCTATTAAAATAAGTCTCTTTTGAAGTATTATAATTCCAGGTAAGTTTGTATTTATTTGATGCGTCGGGCTTATAGACCAGACTACTCATCAGCTGGCGATCCAAATCTGGGGTTGGTGTGGGAATCCTTGTATATGAAGTATTCTGACGAAGCGCCACAAAGCCCTTCACATGATCGGTGATCGGTCCACCTGTAGAAAAGTCCAGGCGATTATCAAATGTATCGTCGTATTGCAAACCCACATCTCGAACAGATTGCATCCAACTAACCTGCCCCAGACGAGCGATCTGGATAGAATCTGCATAACCAAGGGGATTCGGTGGCCAGGTGGTACGTGGAGGTAAGTACTGCCCACCAAATCCATAGCCAAGGTCATAGAGGACACGACCAGGTTGTTGAGGATTATCCTTCAACCATTCGCTCGTGTCCATTAAAATGTCATAGAATTCCAGACTATTCCGATCGTATGGGCTTCCAGCTTCAACTGTCCGGTTACTATCTTCATCGAAAAATTCTTCCCATACCTTATAGTAGGGAGCTGTGATAGAAACTTCGATCCGGGATTCCCAGGATTCTCTACCCTCCTTGGTAACCATATTGATTACTCCGGATTGGGCATTTCCATATTCAGCACTAAAACCACTGGTATAGACCTCAACCTGTTCGAGCCCGGTCACAATAGGACTGAAAGCCTTGGAATTATTAAGAGGATTCACAATTGTTCCACCGCCGAGGAGATAGCTTGATTCGCCCGTACGTCCGCCCCTGAAGTGATCATCGACCACATCTGCCTGAAGATTGATAATGTCACCAATATCACTGACTCCAGCGATACTCTGCACATCCGATACTTGATATACCGTCTTGGTCGCAGTGAGATCTGTCTGAACCGTATTCTTTCTTTGGGATTCAACAACAACAGCTTCCCCCTCAAGTGAAGCTGCCTCCAGGGCAACATCAATAAAGGTGGTCATATCAACCAGAACATCGATTTCGGTTACACGACTACTGGACATGCCTATGAAATCAACCCGCAAGGTGTAGGTGCCGGGATAAATATTGAGTAGATAGTAATGGCCATCTACATCCGTGGCAGTACCAACAATGGCATCAAGGGTTGATTCTTCTCCGTCGATCCATCGGTGGGTGAGCATAACATTTGCCCCAGGTAGCGGTTCTCCTGTTTGTGCGTCCGTCACCTGACCAGCTATCTTACCGCCTTGCCCGGCCACGAGCAGAATGGGTATCAATAGTAGTAACCCAATGGAATACTTAATCCACTTTGTTTCCCCAATCATGCAGGTACTCCCTTTTTCATAAATATGAATGATGTATGACGAATTTTTGCGCCACAGTAAAGCTTCCAGCCATATACTAAAGAATACAATGTATTCGATACTTCCCGATTTTTTCAAATTCTGTCATACGGAGATAATTAGTAAGATGTATGACACATTTAGTTTAAAAGAGAGTTAAAGGGATGTCAAGGATATTTCTACTATTTCAGCATACGAGGATTGATAAGGTTTGTAGATACCGGGAATCTCAAGATCAAAGACCCTAAAATTGATAGTGAGAGGGCAAGACCTGGTGGGGTGAATTGGCAATGTGGTATGTTGCAGAATATTACCACCTATACTCCCACGCCAGATCCTGTATTATAGGTTCAGACCGCTCATACCGTCTAGATGGCGCAACATGCTTTGAATTTTTTACCACTGCCACAGGGACAGGGCTCATTTCGCTTCGCATTCAGTGAAGGAAACCCCAAATCCTTTTCCTTCATCCATTCCTTGATGTTCTCTGCAGGTTTCCCCAATTCGAACAACTCTGCGATAACACCCAATTCGGGCCGGATCGTTGTGAAGAAATGTTTATATCCGTCACAAAGATAATTGAGTCCTACCTCCCCATCCGCCCCCGTCATGAAGCGATGTTTGGGACATTCACCATGACAGAGATCCAGAACTTCGCAATCGAGACATATTTGTGGCAACTTGTCTTTCTTATCATTCCCAAATTCAATTTGAATGGGATCATGTATCATCTCTACGAGAGGAATTTCTTTAATATTGCCCAATTTATAGTGTGGGAAAACGTAATGATCACAGGGAAAGACATCACCATTATGCTCGATTGCCAGAGCCGAACCACAGGTGGAATTCCAGACGCAAACACCAGCTGGCATTTCCAACTCATTGGCCAGAGCTGATTCAAAATGTTGGACAAATATCTGTCCCACATCTTCCCTGACCCACCGTTGAAAAATGTGTTCCAGAAAATGACCATAAGCCTCAGGCTCTACAGACCATTCACTCATGGGTATCTCACCCGTTTCGTCTGGGGCTGCCAACATCCCATCTTCTTTGCGCAGCCGTTCCACAATGGGGATGAACTGCCAATAGGTACTTCCTATGGATTTGAGAAAATCATAAATCTCATCTGGATGCGCCTGGTTACCGGCATTCACCACCGTCAGGGTATTGTATTCGACACCATGTTTTTTCAGCAAAGCCAGCCCGTCCATGACCTGGTCGAAACTCCCACTGCCCCCCTTATTGAGCCGATAAATATCGTGAAGTTCTGCGGGACCATCGATGGATAACCCAATCAGGAAGTTGTGCTTTTTGAAAAATTCACACCACTCGTCATTCAACAGGACGCCATTGGTCTGAAAGCCATTTTCAATGCGCCTACCCCCAGCGTACTTCTCCTGCAAACGCACGACTTCCCTAAAATAGTCAACACCTAACAAGGTAGGTTCACCACCCTGCCAGGTGAAATGGACCGTATCCACGCTATGACCTTCAATTTTTTGTCGAATAAAGGTTTCAAGGACAGCAGGTTCCATTTTGAAATTCTTCACTTCAGGATAGAGTTGATCCTTTTCCAGATAGAAGCAGTAGCTGCAGTCCAGATTACAGATGGGGCCAATGGGTTTGGCCAGGACATGGAAGGCGGGAAGACGTTCAGTTTGCATAACAATTACCTATATGAATGGTCACCTGGACCGATTGATTAACGAAACAAAAATAATGTAACAACTCTACCAGGCATGTCACCTATAAACGTATCAGCCCTGTGGTTTTTAACGGTGATCCAGAATTAAAACCACAAGACGGGTTCACGGATGGGGAAATTTCTTAAACCTTCCTCTGTTTCAGGCAGTGGTTTCAATGTTTTCCATAAATCGATATACGCCTGATTGCCCAGCGACATACCAGCGAATAGTAGACTGGGTTGTCTTACTGGCCATTGATCCCAATACATGACATCAGTTGGCAGAGTCCAGGCAGATTTGTCAGCAATAAATGGGACGATAAACTCCATACCCCTGGCGATTCCCCTGCCATCTTCCAGGGTGAAGGTCCATAGGTTATCTTCTGGTGTTGACAGGATATGACATACCGTGGCCATGGCATCAATATTGAATAGACTATAGCCATAGGGTTTGGTACGCCTGAGCTCCATGAAGAATCCGCCATCTTCAGACATCTGGTTCGGAAGCAGGACGGTTTTATAACGATCACGACAATAATCCAAAATCTCTTCATTCCCGGTTAGTCTGGCAAATTCGGCAGCCTGCATGACCCAGCAGGTACCATGGTTGTTCTTTCTCTCGCGCTCATCAATCCCATATTCATGGGTTGTTATCCATGTCAGAAAGGTCGCGTACCAGTTTTTGATGCTTTTCAATTCTGATTTTGTCAACGATCCTGAGTCCTGAATGATGGTCACGGCTCGAGCTGGTTCGACGAGGTGAATGCCATCAATAAGACCAACACCGCGGCCAGGGACAACATTCATAATTGCCTGAGCAAAACGCATATGCGGATTCATTTTTGTGTCTTCATTTACAAACCAGGCGATCAAATGTTTGGCAGCATGATCTGCGTACTTCTTTTCCCCAGTGACCTTGTAGGCTGCGGCCAGGTTGGCTACCTGGATGCTCATACGCCGCATGGCCTGACGATGATCGACAAAATTATCGGGATTGCTCATGCCATCGCGCTGCATGTATGGACCATGAGGATTGTCTGGATTTGGCCACCAGTAGTCTCCTTCTGAGTAAAAATCGTGGGGACCACCCAGACTGCGCTCACAGGTTGCCGCAGTAACAGTAACAGGCATTTCCTTTAAGTAGCTATCAGCTGATTCGATAATTCGCTGGCGATCAATGGAAGCGACATCGACTGGTGTTTTAATCACATCGGTTCCAAAGCCCACTGACAATTCTGCTGCACAACCAATCAATACACTCAATAAAATTATTCCCATCAAAATGAATCTCAATCGCTTCGCGGTAACCATAACTGTTCCTTTTTCTCTTTTCACAATAATTTACTATTGCTCATACTGATTGATCCGGGATAATAATGTTGAATTATCACCATCCCTTGTTGTTAAAATTGTTGAAATGTCACTGGTTCTATCACCTGTGTCTTCATCAATAAATAAATTCTTGAGAAGGAACATTTCATCACTCGCTGATTTACTCAGCTTTATTTCGTGCTTCACTGCATCGAGTTGAACCATCCATTCCTGGCTGGGATCCCTTGCTGAAATTTTGCCATCGCTGCCTGCAATTCCCTGGAGGTTCAATCCAAGGATGGTGATTATATCATAATTTGATTTCCCATTAACGGTAAACACTGTGTGAGCCTTGCTTCCAAGTATTCCACTGGAAAGATTCACCCCAGCCTCATTGGCAATATTTAAATCAAGATGATACCCATCCTCAAAAACACGGGTAAATGCATTTTCATCATCGCTTCTGGAAAAATCCCCCTGCCATATCTGGGAATAATCATGGGGAGTGGACGATCTGAAATGATCTGCCACGACCAAAACAGATGGCTTGAGATATATAATCTCTCGTAAATAATCCACACCAATTGAGTCATAACCATCATGGGTTCCAGCGAAATAGTCATAATTATCATTGCTCATCCAATTCAAAACTTCTGGCTCAGGCAAGCAACCCCACGTGGCAAATCCCGTCCCTCCAGGTTTGCCTGTCCAATACTTACCCTGAAGCATGCCATCGACAATTGCCACATTTTTAGCCAGTGAATTTTTGAAATCCCTGTACTCCGGATCATTGTACTGGACCTCATAATTTGGCAGCCTGGATTGCTTCTCAGAGTAGAGCGTAAATCCCAACATGTCACCCTGCTGATGATCCGGTTTTATTTCCGACAAACCGGCTGAAATAATGATCTGGTTCAAGTGTCCTGTTTTATAAGACCGCATGATGTAGTATCCAGCATCCCTTAATACCGAGGATTGTTTTTGCTCAGGTTTACCCCCTTCAATGTCGTGGAACTCCTTTACCAGATCATCACTCAGGAGCCAAAATCCATTCCTGGGTAGTTCGTTTCCCAGAAGCGGCATCCACGCTGATTCTCTGAAAGCGTCGAAGCCCATGATCATGGCGCTGGAAATAGATATTTCATCCCCATAGGGACCACTACAGTCCTGGAGCGGAGGGACCTTCCCATTATCCTGACTTAATAGTTCCAGACTGTTAAACATGCTCTTAAGTCGGGTCCAATATTTTTCTGGTAAATCATATCCGCAGTTACTTGCTAATCTGGCGACCCTGAAATAATTCTCAATGTCCCCCATGTGATAGAAAACCGATCGCTCAAACTGAAATCCATCACTTCCAATCTCGTTATCCATATGCCAGAGTAAACCATCGACTGCTAACTCACGCCAGTCTTTGGTATCCGTAAATTCAGAGAATAATGCAGCAATTTCATAGAGAGCGACCAATCCGCGGGTGTGATGGTTTCCTGGTTCATATGTCTGGCATCTTTCAGCCAGATCTGCGCCATGTGCCAGAAAGGTCTTGATCAATAGCAATTGATCCGCCGTGGAGTACTCAGGTCGGCTCAGGAGGGCGTTGTGAATAAACAGCCAGGTGTAAACGCGCCTGCCTGCGATAAACGTTGCAAACACTCCATGATTCCGATCTTCATACGCTCCCACCTGGTAGGCTTCCATGAGACTACTTACCTGATCTACGAAGTATTGCTTCTTTGCTTTGATATTCTGTTCGTAGAATCCAGTAAATATGTGGGATTCAACATCTTGCTGTCTGGCCAGGTGACGAAATTGATAGGCGCTGATCGGGTTGCCGTTCTGATCATTTCGAGGCCAATCCCAGGTCGTGTTTGCCCGGTAAAGGCCAAGATGAAGCTCACCCTGCTTTTGATGATATTTTTGCTCATCTGGCAACTCACTTTGAAACGTCTTAAATCTGGAATCAAAGTTTCTCCAATTGAAATAATATCTAATGGCCAGCTTGTTCTTGAAATAATCTGACAGCTGTTCATTTCGTGTTGTTGGATCCTCTAGCTGACGTAGTGATTCGTATAGCTTCAGACCCTCAGGATTAGATCGATCCAACGCCTCGACCAGTTGCTGATCAGATAGCATCATTCCCTTGTGAATGTGAAATGGCTGAGTTTCGGACTTACAAGAGACGAGAGCTGTAAGGCAACCCAGGCTAATTAACAATCTTGTCCCATGGAATATCTTCATAATGAGCTTGGAGGGACTTCCATCAAATCGCTATAGTCGTAAAACAATCGATTGATTGAGCTAGACGCTGCCTGTCACTGGCTGGCCAGCCGTTGCTCCAGTTGATATTCATAAAGTGAAGGCACAGCTAAATTTGGCTTGTTGATCCCTTCAAAATAGGCATCCGGACCATAAGAAATGTTCATGGGATAATTGGCATGCAGACCAACAAGTCTTGCTGAGGGGCCGTTGGGTACCCCTTCAAGATCGATCACAGCGTTGGGTTCATTCGGATAGCTAAAGGTCACGTCAATATTCCAGAATGTGGAAAAAGCACCATGGGTAGGTGACCAATATCCGTCTCCACCCTTATAGAAAAAGGTTCTGCCAGGCTTATTTTCAACAATGCTGATATCATCAAAAAGATTCTGATGATTGGCACCCCCATGCTGGTCGAGAGATGGTGCAATAGTTACTTCGCAATGGGTATATACACAGGCCCGAGATCCTGTGTTAAAACTTAATGAATGCCTGCAGGGACCATGGACCTTCACATTTTTTGCCAGTAGGCTGGTCACATCACCAAACATAATGGTATAGTGACTGAGCTTCCCGGTAAATACACCACCCTCTATGGTTATATTTGAGCACACATCGGCGAGTATTCCACTATCACCGTTGTGTACTGAAACATTTTTCAGCCAGGATTGGGTGAGGTTTGTGAGATAGATGGCGTTATACCCCTTTTCCAGATGGTGGGCAATATAAGTGGTATCAGGATCGGGAAATTCAAACTTGAGGTTCTCAATGCCAACCTGTGACAATGCATCCCACCGGGTGATGGTTGGGAACCATTCTGGTCGTAAATCATGAAGTAAGTGTTCTTTAAGTGTCACCGTATTCCCAGAAACCGCCACAATGGTAACTTCTTGCTTTATGATTGGGATTCCAGGGTTTTCCCAATGTCTGAGACCAACAACCACATCCTTACCATCATAAAGATGATCAATCAACGATGACTCCTCACCCTCTCGATTAAACCAATTGATTCTGACAAAGTCCCCTGCCTTCAGCTGACTGGCATCATTGACTTTGAAGCTTCGGTCTCCCCTGTTACCTGAAATTGTGGTTGCCAATACCTCTGGTTCCTGATAATATTTTTTCAGATATATCTTTGCCTGTATTTCCGGATTTTGAACCCAGATAAATCCTGCTGACCAGGCGTATTGGGAAAATGGCTCATCAACGCCCCGATCTTTTTCACGCTGACGTTTGTTATTTACAATCAAATATTCCCGCAATTCAGACAATTCATCAGGATCCGGAAGTTCAGACAAGGGTTTAGGCATATAAATAACGGTTCCACCTGCTCCATCCCCAGCCCCCTGAAGCACAAAATTACTCCGCTCGATGTACAGGATTTGAGATAAGATGATTTTTCCAGCAGGTAGCCTTAGAACCACAGATCCCTCGGTCTCATGAGCAGCTTTAAATGCAGCTTGCAGCGCTTCGGAATCATCTGCTCCATCATCTGCTATAACCCCAAAATCAGTTGCAAAAAGAGTGGCCTCCAGATTCGGTAATGGTTTTTCACCCCAGGCATAGCCGGCAGTTGAAAAATCCGGTAGATAGAGGTCACTATTTGTCAATATTTCTGGCGTCCATGAGGTCTCGGGTACGTTCCCTGGTGTCAATGAAATCTCAGGTACGGCCCCTGGTGTACAGCTCACAAGTCCTATAAGAGCAACGATAGCACCTAATGTCATCACTAAAACAGCTTTAGCTTTCAATTTCTTCCTCCCGATAATGGTCAACGTCGGTTATACATTTTTCCATTTTTTATTGTCTGGTAAATCAGGATCTAGCTCCAGTTTTGATTCCCAGGCTTTCAGCAAATTCCTGTGTTCTAACAGATTTTGCCCATATCCTGATTTTGTTGCCAGATTGTCAATTTCGCCTGGATCTTTTTCAAGATCAAAAAGTTGTTCCACTCGATCTCTCGAATAAATCGTATATTTGTATTTATCAGTCCGTACCATTCTGGCCAGCTGATCTTTTACACCATGACCACCATGGCTGACTTCACTTATTAAATTTGAGCGCCAGGTGGTCTCACGATTTTCCAATAGCGGTCTTAAACTTCTGCTATGGATATTGCCTGGCGACGCTATTTCCGCATAGTCACACATGGTTGGTACCAGATCAATCCCACTCACTAGATTTCTTTTATCATCGTGGTTTGATTGCATTTGATCAGGCCAGGAAACGATCAATGGGACCTTGGCTGAGGCCTCATAGAGATAATTCTTACGAATCATCCGATGCTCAGCCATTCCTTCTCCGTGATCTGAAGTAATCATTACCAGGGTATTTTCACGTTGCCCAGAATCTTCCAGAGCTTGTAAAATCCTGCTGATTTCTGCTTCAACCATTTCCACCTGACGGTAATAGACATAGAGATAGTACTGCCACATCAATTCAGACCATCCGCCCTTCACAGGTTCATGGGCCTTTCGCAAATCTTCTATCACGCTGGATTCCAGAGGTATTTTATCGAAATTTTTTGGCAGGGGCGGAAGTAAACTCTCTATCTGCGGATATTGCAAAGTCGACTGGTTATTCATATTCAATCTGTACCATTGGCAGATATCGTGAGGTTGAAAAAGGGATGCTACCATGAGATAGGGGTCATCAGATGGCTTGCGATTATGAAAGAAACCCTCACAGGCCATAGAGACCATTGAATCGCCAATATTCCCCTGGTTTTGGACACCTGGTGTTAGCAGATCAAAACCGGGTATGCTTTGTACCCAACTCTTGGGCAAATGCCACTTGCCGGCATAATAGGTATCGTATGCAGATTTGCTTCTAAACCACTGCCCTACATTGGGGACTTCCTTTCTGATAGGAAGGTTGTTCCCATAAACACCTGTTTCACTGGCCATCCGTCCCGTCAGAATTGAGCTCCGGGCAGGTGAACAAACTGGGTTGGTACTGTAGGACTGTCTAAAGTGAACACCCTCTGTACAATATTTATCGAACCAGGGTGTCCTTACCTGATCACAACCCATGCCGGCGATGGTATCGATGTGCTGTTGATCCGTCATGATCAGCAACATATTTGGCTTTCTCTTCTTAATAAAAGCAGGCGCACAACCACCCAGATAACTTGTAGATACCAGCGCTGCGGTTGCCGTAAGACTGAGCTTTAAAAATTCAGATCGCTTCATCTCATAGCCTCGTTATCATTTCAGGATAAAGGTCATCAAACAAATGTTCAGCTTTGTCATCCAGCACATAGGCGCGTGGTCCTGATGTTACCAGAAAGAGCTTATGATTTTTGTCCAACCAGTATTCAAAAGGGAAAACACCATCGCCGGTCTGCTGGAAATAGTGAACCGCTTGGCTGTCTTCCATCCAGGAAGAAGTTTCGGTTCTGAGATAGGACAATTTATGATTCCTTTTAACCAGGTCGAAATCCTCCAGGAGTGTGTATTCCAGTGGGAGCCCGGTGTCCAGGGGCATCCGCTGAACGGCCTCAAACAAACCCCAGTTACTACTTACTTTTCCAGGCAATGCTTGCATCATTTTTTGCCCATTCATTTTCCGGACCAATTGCCCCGCTGAGAGATTTCCTGTTTTCTGGATATGGGTCGGTGGCATAATCAGAGACTCATCCTCATAAACAAATTTTCTATTGACCTTCCAGGCCAGGACACTACTCAGAATATCAATGGAACAGGTAATCTCAGTTTCTATGACCGTAAAGACAGTGGGCTCATTTTTGCGACCTACGAAATTGTTAACGACCTGCTTAATTTTGAGCGTCTGAGTTCCATCTCCAGCGAGTACTTTCCTTGATATCTTCACCCAGCCATCATTTTTGTTACTTTTGTGCCAATAGCCATAACAGGACCACATGCGATAGCTGTGTTCCCAGTCGCCCTTTGGATTAAAATTATTATCTGTATCTGGAAGTTTACCCAAAGCGTCAAACTCAGTCAACAGTTTGGGGCTTAATGGTTTTCCTATTGTGCCTGTTTTATCCATCTTACCAACGCTTTTCGATCTGTTCGACTTTTTCACTCAGACGTATTTCAGAATCCAATGCTGACATTGTCTGCGTGTGCTTCGCAGCAATTCCGGCTACACGACCTCCACCATGCGTACGTTTTCGCATCGATTCTAAATCAGACAGATCACCCCGCCAGCCCAGAAGGGCTATCAACATGGCTTGTTTGACCTCATGGTGTTCAGGATCATCATAAAGGTTATTCTGTTCCAGTGGATCTTTCTTACGGTCAAACAACTGCCCGGTATCCTGCTCGAAATAGTAGACTAATTTCCAGCCCTTGGTGGCCAGAGCCATTTGATGGTACTCTGCTGATACAGCATGATTTCGCGGAGATTGTTCACCTGCTGCAATGGGAGTATAAAAATCATAACCCTGCATGGTATCACAAGATGTACCGGCTGCCGCCAGGATTGATGTGGTGATATCGTTCCAGATGGCAAATTCTCTCTCCTCGCCCTGGGGCAAGGTGCCTGGCATACTCACGATCAGTGGAACATGCCATGACTCATCAAAATAGTGATGTTTATTGGACAGCCCATGATCATTGAAGGTGGTCCCATGATCAGAACTAAAAAGCACCAGTGTATTCTCACGCAAACCAGAATCATCCAGAAAATTGAGTAATTTGCCGACCTGGGCATCACAATAGGCTGCCAGTCCATAATATGCCCGTCTCTTATTATCCATGGCTTCCATATCCAATTCTCCAGGATCTTTCAAATCCAGATGGTCGATTAAATACTGAGGAAGTTTCTTGAAATCACCATTGGTGTAGTTCAGCGGAGGAAATTTCACATCGTCGAACATGGTGGCATATTCACCCGGTGGGTCAAGAGGCGGATGCGGGCTGGGCATGGAACAAAATGTAAAGAAGGGACCTTTGCCAGTTGAAACAGCTTTTTTCATCTCATCAATTGCCGTTTCAGCGAGGAAGGAATCCATAAATTCATCTGGTGGTGTGGGGTTTGGCACGACGGACTTTCTTGAATATCCGAGCTTTTTGATATGTTTGCCATACACATCATCAGCATCACCCTTTTTCCCTGCAGTCAGCACCTGCTGTACCTGAAAACTATCTGGTACCGGACCAAAATGCGTCTTACCGACCATGATATTCGTATACCCCTGTTCTTTAAGTAAATCAGGGAGTGTGGTTAAATCAGTCCGTCGTTGGATACCATTCTCAAGGCAACCATGGATGGGTGTGTGCACACCCGTTAATAAGCTTGTTCGAGCTGGAGAACAAACCGGACTGGAGGTATGACCGTTTCTAAACATCACACCTTCTCGAATCAGTCTATCCAGATTTGGTGAAACGGCATGATCATAACCCATGGCTTTTATCGTGTCGCAACGCTGGGTGTCGGTTGTAATAAGTAGAATATTTGGCCGAAGCGGTAAGACCCCAGGGTCACTTCCTCTCTTAGAAAATGCCGAGGCCATGCCAGGGAATGTGGTGGAGAGGCCAACTGCAGCTGCAGATCCCCCCAACATTTTTAAAAACTCTTTTCTTGTGTGTGTTTTCATAAGATTTCTCTCATCTCATTATTGGATGATATAAATTTAATAGATGGTCTGAGAAGTCGATATCAGGGATTGAATCCATCAATGTTAAATACTCCGGCTCCCCATAATAACGGGCGGAGAGTTGGAGAATCATTGCCAATGATACTGAATCGTCTGATTCCCAACCGCGAAGTTGCTCATAGGGCCAACCCTCAAAGTCAGCCATAAAAGGGATTAAATAGTCAAGCGCTTTTTTTACCAGTTGTCCATGTTCAGTTTCGTTGCTTAAAACGGTCACACCAACCTTGTCACCTAGCAGCGCGATGTAAAACATACCTTTAAGATTCATGGTTGAATAATGATATGAACGGGTTCGTGATAATTCCCGTGGTTGACTGCCATCAGCTTCGATCTGGGGCAATATGCGGCGTTCTGGAAAATCAGAAATGACTTCTTTTGCAATATCTTCCCGTCCAGAAAAAAGTGCCAGACTGGATAAGATGACATCGTACCAGGTCCCATGATTATTTAAGCCATTTTCTTCATCAATACCATTTTCACTTTCCCTGAGCCAGTCCACATAAGTACTGAACCATTGTTTCAAGGCTGCCTCATCAGCAGCTGTCCAGGATTGCGAATTCGCTATCAATCCTATGGCTTCAGTAATTTGGAAAAAGGATCGGGTGTCGATAATACCGATACCTCTCCCAATCGTCCTTCCGGGAATCGCCTGTCCGTAATTCAGGTTAGGATTCATCATGGTATCTTCATCCAGGAACCAGGCTCTGACTAAAGTGGCTGCTCGCTTCGCATATTTTTCTTTGTCTAGAAAAAAATATGCTGCTGCTAATATTGATACCTCGTGGGTTAATTTCCTTAAGGGAGTTGTGTCGTACAATTCACGTTCAGGATTTGTTTCTCCATCTCGTCGAATGTAGGGCAGTCCATCCGATTTCTCTGGGTCAGGCCACCAGAAAGGACCCACACTCATATAATCATGCTTGTCGCCGCTGGGAGGTGTAAAGGGCTTATCCATCACCGAATAGATCGCATCACTCAGCAGCATCTGGTCAGCTTCGGTTTTGAGTTGGTTTAATGTAGGCATCAATTCAGTATCACCAGCCAAAGCTCTTTTCCTGGTCTCAAGTAAAGCTGTGGGATCATTGAAAAGCGTTTGTGGTGGCTGAATATTTTGCACAGGCTTGTTGTCACAAGCCAACAGCAGTAGCAGTGAAATAATACTGACTGACAGTATTCTGCTCATTTATTCTCCTTGCTGAGTAACCGTGTATTTATTTCCTGAATCTCTTCCCAGGGGACAACTTCCATTTTCTCACTCCACTTTTCAAATTTTTCCACAAGTTCCGCAACCTTTTCTGGATATTGATCTGCGAGATTATGCAGTTCTGTTCTATCTGCGGTCAGATCGTATAATTCCCAGGGTCCCGTGCGTGGGCCTTTGCTTACTCTTCTTTGCCGTGGCTCAGTATAGTAGGAAGTCAATTTCCACTTACCCTGCTTTATGGCCCGGTTTCCTTCATGTTCCCAACAGAGATAATCATGTGTTTCATCAGTCTCACCCTCGACCATGGGCAATAAGCTTTTTCCTTCCAGGGGAGTTATTTTATGCGCTCCAAACTGTTGTGGGTATACCACACCGGCAGCATCTAAACAGGTTGCCATGATGTCCATGATATGTCCAGTCCCTGTGACCAATCCGCCCTGATTTTTCAAAGTCTTTGGCCACTTCATAATAAATGGAGAAGCAATTCCACCTTCATGCACCCATCGTTTAAATAGCCTAAATGGTGTGTTGCTGGCATTCGCCCAGCTTATCCCATAACCCTGGAACGTGTCATCGGCTCCGGGCATTATCTCGGGATTGGTACCGCGATGGACAAATCTTCCATCTGCAGTCTCTCTGGGAACGTAAAACTTCCTCGGATTTGTTACGGTTTCCGGTGAGCCGCCATTGTCAGAAAGGAACATGATCAATGTGTTGTCTTCCTCACCTGACGCCTTCACCTGATCAAGAATTTTACCAATCCCCTGATCCAGGCGATCAATCATGGCTGCATACACTTCCATGCGACGCTCTTGCCAGGCCTTATTGTCAGCATCGTCCCAGTCCTGCACTTCGGGATCTCGGGGAGATAGTCCCCATTTTTCATCAACAAGACCTAGTTCCACCTGCCTTTTGTGGCGTTTTTCACGCAATGCATCCCAACCGTCACTATATTTACCTTTGTATTTCTCAATATCCTCAGGCAAGGCGTGCAGCGGCCAGTGGGGAGCGTTATAAGCCACATACATGAAATATGGTTTGTTATTATCTGAAGCTTCAGAGATATAGTTTACAGCATTTTCACTGATGGCATCTGTTAAATAGATGTCGTCTGGGATAGAATCAAACGGCTGATTGTCCCTTGTTAACACTGGATCGAAATAGGAGGATGATCCATGTATAAAACCATAAAACTTCTCAAATCCGCGCTGCAGAGGCCACTGGGCTTTGGAAGTTCTATCGGTTCCATCCCAATGCCCGGTCTGCTTGGTAACATGCCATTTCCCAGTCATCATGGTCTGATAACCAGCGCTGCCTAGCGCTTCGGCAATGGTTACACAGCTATTATTCAAATCCCCTGTATATGCTGGTTTCCCATAATCACGGGTCATATGCCCTACACCAGTCTGGTGGGGATAGAGACCCGTTAAAAGGGATGCTCGCGAGGGACAACATCTGGCAGCATTATAGAATTGCGAAAATTTGACTCCATCTGAAGCCAGTTTATCGAGTACAGGAGTCTGAATTTCCGAGCCATAGCAACCAATATCGGAGAATCCCAAATCATCAGCCATGATCAGAACGATATTGGGACGTTTCCCTGAACTCCTGGCGATGGATGGCGGTACACAGCCTGAAAGAGCCAACCCGGCCATCCCAGTCGCTGTACTTTTCAAAAATTGTCTTCGATCCATCATGGTTATTTACTTTCCGCTTGCCGGTAGAGCGCTCCTCCACCCTTGAGCCATTTTCTGCCCAAGTTCGGAAACAATCGCTGCGTAGGATTCTTTATCCACGACATTATGGTTTTCCTCGGGATCAATATGATGGTCATAGAGCTCACGCGCCCGTACTTCTCCGGATTTTGTATGTTTCCATTCAGTATATCGATACTGATCAGTCTTCATGGTGTACCCAATGATCTGGATTTCTTCATCATAGCGATACTTCTTTTCGACCCAGATACTGAAGGCAGCCGTTTTCCAGGGCTGATTCGGGTCTTTTAATAGAGGGGTAAAACTATGACCTTCCAATTGTGATGGTTTTTCCAGACCAGCCAGATCACACAGGGTTGGGTACATATCAACAAATTCAGCCAGAACTTCTGTCTTTTGACCAGGGTTTTCCATTCCCGGAGCCGAAATGATCAAGGGTGCATTGGTATCGATCTCGAAATCAGTGTGTTTTGCCCAGCTATCGTGCTCACCAAGCTTCCAACCGTGGTCACCCCACAGGATGACAATCGTATTTTCGCGGAGTCCCAGTCGATCAAGCTCTGTCAGGACACGACCGACCTGTGCGTCGATAAAAGAAACACAGGCATGATAGCCATGGATGAGATGGCGGGCCAGTTCGTCCTCAACTCGATCATTCCCTTTTGGCATGCCATAATAATTGCGAAGTTCACCAAAATTGTTCATGGTGTAAGGCGTGACGCCTTCAGGTTCAAAGGGATTATCAGCCAGTTTTAACTTGGTTGGATCATAAAGGTCCCAATATTTTTTGGGGGCAGTGAAGGGCAGGTGAGGTTTGCGGTAGCCCAGTGCCATAAAGAAAGGCTTATCTTTTATCCGGCCTAATTCCTCAATAGCCCGATCTGTAAGTTTTCCATCACTATAGACATTATCAGCAACATCTGCTGCTTCAGTTACGGGACCTTTTGTACCAGCTTTGGGGTTGGTCTCTTTATTCAATTTTTGAATGGCTTTGCTTTCATCAAGCACATAACCGCTGCTGACCATGGCACGATAGGGTTCAACTGACCAGGCATCCAGATCATCATCTGCGATATGATAGATTTTTCCGATGGAAAGCGTTTCGTAGCCATTATTTTTAAAATGGTTGGGCAGACTTACAATATTCGGCAGGTAATCTGTTTTCTTATGTTTCAACCCATAAATTTTTGAGGTTTCGGGACGCATTCCGGTCAGCACACTCATACGGGAAGGTCCGCATATCGCCTGCTGACAGTAAGCGCGTTTGAACAGCAACCCTTCGCTGGCCAGCTTATCGATATTGGGTGAGAGCACACTTTCATGCCCGTAGCACCCCAATTGGGGTCGCAGATCATCTATGGCAATGAAGAGCACATTCTTTTTATTCTGCTTTGCATCTTGCATCAATTGAGGTGAACATCCCATTCCAACCAATCCCAATGCAGCAGTGCTGACGCCAAGACTCCTTAAAAAATCTCTTCGTGAATAGTTACTCATATGAATACATCCCCTACCTTATTTTTTCGCTGGATATTTTTTGAGTGTCGCAAGCTCGCTTTCGATTCCCCTATCACCGGTGGATTTCATCCAGGCATCAACTTTGGCGCTTAATTCCAGCTTGATGGCTTGGTGATCGGGACTCTCAGCCAGATTCACTAATTCACCAGGATCAGTATTATGGTCAAAGAGTTCTTCTGGTGGAAATTTCTTATTCTTTCGTTTGGGATGAGGAATAGAGCTATTAAGATATCTGATATATCGATATCTATCAGTACGAATCGCTCGAATGGGATAAGGAATTTCCTGGCGACCGCTTTTACTCACAATCACTCCAGTACAGCTAAAGTACAGTTCATCATGGAGTTGGTCGCTACGTCCTTCCAGCACATCCAGCATACTCAAACCATCGATCACCTCGGGAGCAGTTCCTCCGGCGATTTGAAAAAGTGTTGGCAGAATATCTTGAAAACTCACCATGGCAGAGCTGACGGAATTTTGCTTGATATGCCCTGGCCAGCGAATGACCATGGGGACTCTGGTGCCTGTTTCATACAGTGTGTATTTTGTACGATCAAGTTGAGCTTCATTGTCGTTTACATAGATAACAATGGTGTTGTCGCTCTTCCCACTTTTCTCCAGGATTTCCAACATTTTACCAAATTCGTAATCCATATAGTAATTACTTGCATCGTAGCCTTTCAAGCCATTCAAAGATTCGTTCAAAATGGGTCCATGTGGCAAGGAGGCGGCATGGAAATGACAAAATGGACGATCATCCTCACTGTCATTAACAAATGCCTCAATGGCTTTCAGATCACTTTTCCGATGACGATCGTGTTTGGGTTCATCAGCACCAGGGACATGCTCCTCGGTCTTTCCGATTCTAAATTCCCACTCGTAGAGATCGCTGGGTTTTTGAATACCATCTTTACCCGAGATAACTGCCCTGTAGCCCAACTCCTGCATATAGTTGGGTAGCGACTTCACGCCATCGAAGAATCCTGAGTGGTTGGCGTGGGCACCATTTTTCAGTGGATACATCCCTGTCAGGAGAACTCCACGGTTAGGGGTACAAATTGAAGAGGGTGTATAGCTGTGGGTAAAGCGCATACCCGCTTTGGCCAATCTATCTATATTTGGTGTATAACTGGGTTCTGCCCCATAGCAGCCCACACTACCGATGTATTGATCATCTGCGACATAGATAAAAAAATTGGGTTTTTGTGCTCTATCGTTGTCCTTTTTAAACAGCTGCCACCACTTCTTCTCATCTGCAAAACCCAGAACGGGACTAATTGCTGCAGCAGAAAGACCCACTCCACATTTACTTAAGAATTCTCTACGTTTCATTTTATCCTCTTTAAATTTCCTGGAAACTACTTTTACCTATTCAGCTAAAGCACCCTTCCAACCCTGCGTCAGTTGCTGGGAAAGCTTTTTGACCAAGTCACTATTTTCAGCATGATTGGCAATGTTGATATTTTCATCAGGATCATTTTCATGATCATATAATTCGAGTTCCAGGAATCCGGCTTCATCATTGCGCCACTCCGCATAGCGGTAGCGATCGGTCCGCATGGAGGTACCCATGACCACTCCGATGCCCTTTACTTTTCGTGGATACACTGTGAATGCCGCTTTTTTCCATTCGAGATCAGGATTGCTGAGCAGGGGTTTATAGCTGGTTCCTTCCACATGTTCTGGAATGGGAAGTCCTGCCAACTCACAAAGTGTTGGGTAAACATCCACAAATTCTACCAGTGCTTGACTGGTCTTCCCCACCGCTTTCATGCCGGGAGCAGAGATGATCATCGGTGCCTGGGCAGCGACTTCAAAATTGGTGTGCTTACACCATATTCCATGGTCAAGAAGATGATAGCCGTGATCACCCCAAAGTATTACTATGGTATTATCACGTAATCCGAGATTATCAAGCTCAGTCATCATTTTGCCCACTTGAGCATCGATGAATGAGATACAGGCATAATAGGCTCGCGTAAGCTCAGCGGCCTGCTTGTCAGTGACAGGTCCTTCCTTAGGAATATCCCTGTATTTTCTCAATTCGCCCCAGTCAGTTCCGGCAACAGACGGCGCATCTTCAGGCATATACGGATTATCAGCCAATTCGATTTGGTCCAGGGGATAAAGATCATAATATTTTTTTGGTGCCACCCACGGGAGATGCGGTTTTCTCAAGCCAGCAGCAAAAAAGAAAGGCTTATCTCCTACCCCACGCAAGGCTTTAATGACTTCATCGGCACACTCGCCATCGGCCAGTTGATTGTCTTCAACATCGGGTGCTCCCCATGAGGGGCCCCTGAATTTCCTGCGGAATTGATTGAACTGCTCCTCTTCAGGGAGATCACCCAGTTCATCGATATTGTCCTTCAGGAATTGATCGAATTCAGCATTCAGAACATTATCAATCTCAGGTACTCGATAGTTGAATTTGTCGGGATATTGAGACCACCAGGATTCCACTGACCAGGACTGAGGATCATCCAGAGTCGGGTGGTATATCTTGCTGAATGATCTGGTGAGATATCCATGATTTTTAAATTGTTGTGGCAGGGTTACTAAATCATTTCCAAGGGTATCTCTGAAATGGGTTTTCAAATCCATGACCCCATTATTTTCCGGACGTGTACCTGTTAATAATGAAGTCCTGGAAGGGCTGCAAACAGCAAACTGGCAGTAAGCTCTCTTAAAAAGAAGTCCTTCAGCAGCCAGTTTATCGATATTGGGTGAGTGAATGTGTTTGGCACCATAGCAGTTCAGATCCGTGTTCAAATCATCTACTGCAATGAAGAGAATATTTTTCTTTTTTGCAAATGTATCTTTTTTGCCCATACAGCCGGGAAGACTCAGAGCCGCGCTGATACCTGCTACTCCAATAGCAGATTTCTTCAAGAATTCTCGACGACCCATCTTTGTGTGTGTTAATTTTGTCATATTCATTCCAAATTAATTAGCGTAAGAGGGTCATTTTCCTGGTCTCAGA
>CAZVSF010000001.1:33334-45950 GCA_964630195.1 uncultured Lentisphaeria bacterium | reverse complement strand
GAGCCTTCTAATTTTTCACACCCATCCATCAGCCTTTGTTCTGCGATTCTGATTATATTGTCTTTCTTGCTATCAGTCATGCACACCCCCTGCTTATTGACGATCATCCCAAAAACGTTTCAGTGCCAAGTATGTATATTTTTCTGCAAAACTTCTGTTTGGTGATGGAAAGATATGGATGTTGTACCGCTGCCCCCAGGCTAACAGTGTCCGGAAAACTGATTTAGGGCTCATGTGAGAAAGTTGTGGAGGATCAAAGAAGAAAGCTCTGTAATCCTGTTCAATTACCAGGGAGGCATGATCGAATTTTGACATGCGTTCAAATTCCCGTTCAAACCGGTCCCTGTTTTTACCTGCTGATTGGAATAGATCTGCCAGGGATTTTCTTTCAATGGTGATGGAGTGGGAACATTCAGGCTCATGCATCCCAACAATCGAATAATCACCTGTCGGCAAATATCCCCAGGTGACACTCATGTTCTCGAAATTGGGATCTCCTTCTTTATCAATTAGGAATGGCCGTTTTTCTCGGCTGTCTATAATAATGGTGAAATCTTTCATATGTCAGCAAACTCCTTTTCCAGCTCAGCCCGTTCAATTCTCTCAAAACCATGAATCAATTTTTCTTTTAATTTTGTACACCGGTCCATACCGGATGTATTATTGATAATTTTAGGAATTGCTGATGAGTCACCCACTGTGATGCAAATTTTCTTAGCTCTTGAAATGGCCGTGTATAGCCACTTGCGGGTAACAAAGTATCCAAATGAAGGATGAATAGGGATGATGATCACAGGGGCTTCTGAGCCCTGCATGCGATGACAGGTGATGCCATATGCCAGCCGGATATCTTTATCCTTTTTATTAATGAAAACCTCACGGTCTGGAGCAAAAAAAGTAACAATCATTCTTTTGTCACCAATTTCTTCAACCCTGCCGATATCTCCATTCACCGCATAAATGATTGTATTATCTGTCGTTGCTACTTGTTTATTTTTAGTATTGATAATTTTATCCCCTGGGCGAAATTGATATTCAGCATCCCAGGTAGACCGTAGTGGATTTAGATGGTTCTGCAGGGCTTCATTAAGACTGTCACAAGATAGCTGCCCCCTGCTGTTGACAGGGCTGATCACCTGGACATCCCAAATGGGGTCAAAGTCTCGGTTGGGCATTCGGTCTTTGATAATTGATTTAATCGCGTTTAAAATAATCTCCGGAGCATGTCTTTCAAGGTGGATTAAATTAATAGGGTTCTCGGCTTCAGTATCCAATTTTTTTGCAGGCTGATAGACCTCACCAGCATGGATCTTTGCACAGATTTCAACAATAGATCCGGAATTACGGTGAATAATATCCAGTTCGGTATGAGGGATCTTGTCGCATGCCAGGATGTCACGCAGAATGTCTCCTGGGCCTACTGCAGGAAGTTGGCCAGTATCACCAATCAACAGTATCCTGGTTCGCTCTACATCAATGGCTCTCATCAAAGATGCCATTAACTCATTGGTAATCATTGATGCTTCATCAACAATTATCAGATCTGTTTTAAGAGGATTTTTTACATTGTGCTTAAAGAAAAATTTATTATTCTCAAAAATGCATTGCAATGTTGAATGGATAGTTGCCGCAGGAAACTCAGTTGCTTCCATCATTCGTTTTGCAGCTTTGCCGGTAGGCGCACATTGGGTTACAATCAATTGTTCTGAAATTGCCCACTCTAAAATCTTGACCGTAGCTGTAGTCTTACCGGTACCAGGCTTGCCGGTCAAAACACTAAAGGAATGATTCTTAACCATCTCAACTGCCGCTTTCTGCTGATCAGTCAGTACAATACTCATCTCTATATATCCCCCTTTTAACCATTGATGATTCAATAATCCGATGATAAACATAACTTTCATCCATAGCAGAAGGGACTACGGCGATATGGATGTCATAAGATTCAACAAAAATGCCATGTTCAATAAAAGCATCGATCCCTTCACCCAGATCGCGCACCTGTACCAGCTCACGGATCATTTCAATCAACCCTTTTCGCGGTACCCAAACGTTCCCTTCCTGCATGGCCCGTTTCACGCAGTAGTGTGCTGCAGCTGATTTTCGTTCAACTGCTGACCTGGAGAAGCCAATGTGAAGTGCTACCCGATCAGCCAGGGGGAATGCCACGCCACTAAAATCAGTCAAGAGATACGGGTTTTTACGTACAATCTCACCAGCACTGAATTCATATTTTTCAATCAATTGACTTGGCAGGCTCTTGAGCATCCCAGGGACATTCAGAATACTTTCCAGCTCCACCATGACCTTTTCATAGTCCTCATTGATTTTGAGTGCCTTCTGGATCTCCAAAGCCCTGGTCATAGTGATACCGGATATTTGGTTAGCAATCTCCCCAGGATCATTTTTCATAATATCCAGGGTATTCTCACCAAACTTATCAATAATCTGGGTTCCTATTTTATTGCCCACAAACTTGCAGATCCGGACAATATATTTAAAGATGCCATCTGTATCGGTTGGCTTAACAACGCAGAAGGTTTGAATATCAAATTGCCGGCCATATTTTGGGTCATTGTCCCAGGCACCGGTTAAGGTATATTCCAGGCCCACCTGGGGGTTGATAATCGTTCCCTTGGCTGTCAGATGGCCATATATTTCTTCATCTATAAAAGATCCAATAATGAAACCTGAATCTTTCGCCTGAAAAATTACTCGCTGTAATTCACAGGTTAATTCCACTGTATCAACGGATTCGGCTGACATATTTTAACATCTCCTCAATCTCATACTCATAGTATTCCAGGGATACGAATTCGTACCGTTCCGGAAACAAATGAATGAGCCCTCGTTTGTAATTTTTAATATATGGAAAGTATTGTTCTCGTTTTAGAATGTATTCGTATAAGGACAGCTGCAGGGTGTAATGATTGATATCTGTATCCTGCAGGTGATTAATAGGTCCCAGGCCCGACTGGTAGATATTCTCTGTTGAAAAGGCATTTTTGTTCTGCTTCCAATCTAATATTAACAATGTATCATCTGCCGGATCATGCATTAACAGATCAATCATACCGGCCAGGCCCAGGGCTGGACTAAAAACAATTATTTCTGCACCAATAAAGGTGTAATAATATTGCAGGGTGTGGACAGCTTTCTCAACCTGGTTAAAAATTAGTCCACAACGATCTGATATGGGCTCAGGCAGCTTTACTTTAGGCCAGCTGTCAATTAGCCCTTCCGCGTATTCGTGAACATTAGAGCCCTCATTGCGGCCCCTCTCCCCCTCTGCTTCCCAGGCGGCTTTAATTTCTGCAGCACATTGATATTTAGAATAGTCCGGATTGTTACCATTCGCGCACTTCTCAGCAACAGTATCGATGTCAAACTTTGGAAAGTATTGACCGACAAATGTGGTAGCAGAGGTATACCGCATACCCGAATTATCTATATAGGTATGCGGTCCCTCCACGAATGTAATGGACTCACCATTTGGATGATAGGCTGTTTTATCCATGATTAAAGATTAGAAAAATCCTCATCATCCTGGGGTGCCTGGTTGGCTGCATTCTTGACAGCTTCATATCCACTGAATCCAACACGAACATTTTTTCTGGCCTCACCAGACATCTTATCTTTCCAGTGATTCCACTCGGTAGTGAGAATCGTTTGTTTCCCAGGAGCAGCTGCCCACATTTTTGTTGTAAGCTGTGATGACTCTGTGGAAATCAACCCGATTCGCTTGGCCACAAACAACCTGCGATTCTTCATGCCTTCTTTTTCTTTGGCATGATAGAGATTAACCTCATCAAACAGGGTCCGGCCAGCGTATAATGCATTGGCTTCAGCCCGTTCCTTGTCATTCAATGGCCTTCTTTTGACCAGGGGCTCACCGTCACGCATGATCGGATTATTATTTTTGTCCAGTACTGGCATCTCAAGCTCATAAACATCATCAATTCTGAACTTCAGGCTGGCTGCAATGCAGGAATACTCTTTGAATGTTTTTTCAACTGCTGAAGACTCTGCAACAGTGCAAAGCATTTTCGCGACTGGTGTTGTCACCCCAACATTCTCGGAAGCTTTCTGGTCCTGCTCACTGATGTTCTCGTCAACATCGACTTCGTTCCAATTCATTTCAACTGTTTCTGCCATTGTTTTGTTCTCCTTATTAAAAATTAATGTTTTTGGTTGTGGTAATTATTCAAAAATTATTTAGAACGGTATATCGCCTGCTTCTTCCTGCAGTATCAGGATGAACACCCTGGCCTGCTTCTGAGTGAGCAGAGTTGCCTTTTCAACAGGAGATCCGTCCATGCCCTTGAATACGCCTACCATTTTGAACCAGGCATCATTCTCGACCTTCAAGAACTCTTTGAGCTTGGCCATCTCTCTCAATTGCTCTACCTCGACCAGGCCACCGTCATCCCAAGCACGTTCTTCATCGGTGATTTTTTTCTTCTCGGGAGCTGGCTCTTTAGCCGCAGGACTATGCAGTTCCAGATCCAACAACCTTTTTGCCTTTTCAATAAGATCAGGTATCGGGAGAGTCCCATTGATTGGAGCACCTTCAAAACGTTCACGCATGGCAACCAGAACGTCCTGCTGCTTTTTCATCTGAATGAGTTCAATGATGAATTGATCAAGTACTTCAGGATTCTTTTCTTCAGTGACTTCGATATCGTTCTGTGGGGCTGGTGGTGCAGAATCTCCGACAACACCATTGGGGAATAGTTTGCTTGTAATGGTTTCAACCACCAGATTTAAATAGACAGGCTTATTCCCGCTCTCGGGGATTGGACCATATTTCATGACCTGGAGATGGTAAATCAATGTCTCTTTGCGAAGTCGCTTGGCCAGGGCAGTCTTTTTATCATAGTCATCTTCGGCCAGGAATCGATCATACATATCCTGGTCTTTGATCTCGATTGGCTCAACCAACACAGGTGGATCTTTCTCCAATTGCTCAACCACTTCACCACCTTTGACTTCAATAATTTCTATTGTGTCCTTTCCGGCTGCCATATCAACACCAATCACTTCGGCTTCAGTCGTTGACCTGGCATCCGGATAAAACTCCTCTACAAAATCCTTGTCTTCTTCTTCCGGAACAGCACAAGCACCACCATTCTTAAACGCTTCTTTTTCAATCCGGTCGATATCACTGAGGTACAGCTGGTTTTCTTTTGAGAACTCAAGACTTGATTGCCTCAACGATGCCATATCCCCCTGGTAACAAACTGACACCACTTGGATTGTGGTTGAATGGCCCGAACCAGTGGTGGTGGATTTATTGTTTACTGTTAATATTAAGGGTAATCCGGATATCCGGCCATGTGTTGCAGCCTTAATGAGATGAAGCCCACCCAGGATACCTGCAACTGAATTAATTGAAGTTGTTCGGAATGTATGAGCCTGGCCAAACAGCTGTGCTTCATCAATGACGCACTTCAACGCACCATTCGGTTTACATTTATCTTTGCCGGAATATCCAAAATCCAACCGCTGACATGGACATTTTTTTTCCTTTTGAAATTCATCTAATCTTGAAAAGGCAACCTGGCCATTCCCATGACAACTCAGTTGTCCTGATACATATGATGCGTATCGGTTTGGAAAATTGAGCTCATTGTCATCGTACAACAGCCGGATAGGAATCCCGATAATGTTTCCATCCTTATTCACCATCGATCTACCACTTTCCTTGATCTTATCCATCAGCTCCACATCCTCAATAAAATCTCCGTTCTCATCCTTCTCTGTGGTAGTGATGATAAAGTGATCCAGGCGCATTGGCTGTCGAAATTTTCTACCTTCCTTCGACTCGACTTCAGCCCCCTTTTTGCCGATCTTAATTTTACCGGCTTCGTTCAACTTCTTTGGCAAATTTACAATCATAAATCTCTCCTCTTCTGTTAGTGGTTCTATTTTTATTCAAGCATTCCTGCGGTTTGTGCCATTTCAAAGAGATCAAAAGTGAGTTCACAATCCTGCTCACAATATTTTCCGATATCTTCGTACTGGCCGAATTCCCAGTAAGCCTGGACCAGTTCACCATCGATGCCCTCAGTCTTTCCGGTACCCAGATATTTTTTGGCAAAAAAATCCAGCTTCCCTTTGGCAAACGGTTCATCACCGGCCAGGACCAAACGGAGATCCGTATGGTTCCCTCGGTTATATTTGTATTTGTCGATGTTTACGGATGGACGGATGCCGTATTGCATCCCATGAAGCAGCAGGCAGCGCATATCGAATGCTCTACCATTGTATGTAACGAAGTGATCATATCTCCCGAGTACATCCCAGAAGGCTTCAAGCAGTTGCTTTTCTGAATACTCATCTTCCAGCATTATATGTCCGTGATCATCCTCACCATGCCAGCCAGCACAGCAGATGATATTCATCATGGGATTGAGTCCCAAATCCTTGATCTGTTTCTTCTTCTTTTCTTCGATATCCGCATCAATCTTAACTTGATCTTTAAGGTTCGCTTTCGGCTTGATCTCTGGAAGTATTGGTATCACTGACTTATCAGCGATAGTCTCCAGGTCAAATGCCACAACTTTGCGTTTAGACATGATTCCTCCTATTATATAGTGTTAATTATTCCTTGGGCGACCTTTGTGTTCTCAGGTAATTCTCAATCCCCTGTTTGATGAAATATGCTGCCTGGTAAGTTGTAGGCCTCATTTCAGTTTCACTAATCTCTTCAAGCTTTTCCCATAAGTCATCGTTGAGAAGGATCTCTTCATTTTTGAATAATTTTGTTTTTTTATTTTTAGGTTCCATTTTGTTGGCTTTCTTGCTTTTGCTCTTATAGTAGTGCTTTTGACACAGCCCTTTTGCCAGGTAAGGTTCTGAACATCCGGTTATGTCACATTGCCGTTTTTTCTTTTTTGAAGATTTGCTTGAAATGAGTGCAGGCGTTTTAGATTTGGCCTTATTTATAGTTGTGGGTTGACTATTTCTAATTTGATTGTCATAGATTTCAGGAAGATTACATGCAGCACATTTGGCATTGTTCTTTTTATCTATACCATTTAAATGAATTTCACATTGTAAGCATGGATGATTTTTGGTCATTTTGCCTCCCCCCATAAAAGAGTGATAAAAGTCAATTGGCCCTGGCAGCTTCTCTTTCCTCTTCAATTGCTGCCATCTTGTAAATAATCCCTCTAACTGCCAGGGCAGCTGTACGAATCATTAGTGTAAGGTCATCAGTCCTGTGAGCTGGAAGAACATATTCCGGATCGCTCAACTGTTTAGCAATGAGCCCAAAGGCACCATTCCTGTAATTTTGAAAATCTGCAGGTGACATATTCATCCTTTCAATAAATTTTGGTAAATACGGGGTGGTACTGGTGCTATATTAATTGATACGTGCTTTCGTAATGGTAGTTCTTATTGATCTGGATGGTGCTTGTTTTTTTGATTTTTTGATTTTTGATTAATTTTGAGATCGTTCGTTGGATCGGTTCGGACACTAAAAACAATTCTGCGATGTCACTTTGTGATATTTTAAACTCTGGATGCCGTTCAAAATATTCTAATATAATTTCATATTGAGTATTACTATTTGGCAAAGATTCATTTACCTTAGGACCATTACTGCGGAACATTTCAATGATTTCAATCATAATAACCCCATTATAAAATTTTAATTTAATCTTAACTTTAGTAAATAAAAAACTTGACTTTGGTCAAACCTTACTTTAACCTGAGAATATTCAAATATTTTTGTTTGGACGGATGGATTAACGTTTTCGCTAATCCAGGGGTTCTAAGTTCTTTTTCGATCGCAAGGGCAGTGATAACCGAGACATTCTTAATACCGCGACGGAGTTTTGAAATAACAGCATCTGAAACCTGTACAGTACGACTTAGTTCAGAATTAATGATGCCCTTTTTGTACATTACTTTATCTAACTTAGTGGTTGTTGACATATATTCCTCTGGAAAAGCGATTAATTTAATATTGTTTTGCTTTTTGAGTAAATAATATTATACTAACTTTTTACTAAAGTCAAGAGGTAGTAGAATGGATTCAACAACAATTGGACAGAAAATAAAATATTTACGCGATGTTCATTGGCCGAGACTACATGGGTCAAAAATGTCGCAGGCTGAGTTGGGAATGAAAGCTTTTGGATTTAAGAAAAGCAAAGCGCAAACAAGGATTAACCATATTGAGACTGGTTATAGAAAAAACATTTCAAAAGAAGAGATTACGTCAATGTTAAAAGCTTTAGAGATTACACATACTGAATTTAATTCATTGATCCCTCCCAGCGAAGTGCCAGATAAACCATTTGAGGTATCAGCCAGGATATTAGAAAGATTACCTTTATTAAAAGAACAATTGGTCATGCTTGACAGCATGCTAAAAATAAAGCCTGATCGCATTGATGGGATATTATTAACATTGGGCGATTATTTTCATACGGAAGTATCAGAAGTGAAGGAGAGTAATGGAATTAAAGCAGCAACGAGTTGTCAAAGAAAGGTTTTTAAAGGAATTAAAGATCTATAATGCTATAGCATGTTGTCCTAACTGCACAAAGAATCAAGATACAGCGCTTTGTTTAAAATTCCGAAAAAAATTATGTAAATACTTCGTACAAAACCCTGATGTTTACTCACAAATAGTAAGAAGAGTCCCAGGGAAACCCCCCACACTTAATAAAGAAAGATTTAACAAAATAACTGGATGGAACTATGATTCAATATGCAATAATATCCCTCTTATTTTAGAAAACCCAAATAATTACTTTAAAGTTTACGATAATGCTACAAAATTTGGGAAAGCTGAAACTACCCTTATTATAATCACAAAAAATGGAAAAAGATTAGTCCGGCATTATACATTAAAAAATGACTCCAATGGATATCATGGAATCTCAACACCTGTTAAATATCTATTAAACACCAATCAGAAAAAACCAATCACCCTACAATTAGTATACAACCTTAACTCCTGGGATAATGTATACGCCAGCAAGACCACATTAAATATTATCGGCCATAATCTCAAAAATGACACTTTCTTTCCCTTCATCAATAGAGAACATGATTTTAAAAAAATTATTCACAACATGATTGAATTCAAAAATTATGTCCCAGAAGGCCTATTCCCAATCAGGACGAAAAATTTTGGATACTATGACACCATTATGTCTGCGTCCTTTGCAGATAGGGGTTTTGGATATCTGAGAATTTTATTCATTGTCAAAGAAAGTCATGAAAATTTACCGAAAATTTAATATTATTTTACTTAAGTCAAGTTTTATGTTGACTTAAGTCAAGAATGGCACTAAAATATCCACAATTCAACTTTGGAAAAAATTTAACTGTGGAAAATAGAGAAGGTGCCAATGAATAACTCAATGGATTCGCAGTATCTACTCGCAATTGGCGTCATGAAGAATGCATTACGTCTCGGTAGTATGAGTACGATCAGGCAAGCAGCACATGAACTGGTCGAAACCATAGACAAAATAACCGCAGATCCATACAGTAATAAAAAAAAAGCCAAGTTCAAACCGATGAAATTTAAAATCATCAAATGAACCTGGCTTTTTTTATGCCCACTCCAGCTATACGTGCATCTGTCACTGAAAGCGTAATAGCTTGTCATACATAACGTTAGCGCAGTTGGCTGTATAAAGATTTACAATGTAATACCATGTAGTATGCAGTACCGAAATGCCAGTAGTATTGGAATGGGAGTGCAACATGCTGTGAACTTTTAACAAAGGAGGTGTCCCCAAGCGACTATTTTTACCATAAAAGAATCGGTATATTCTAATTATGTTTTGTAGCTAAGTAACGGCAGCAGGGAACACGTTGGACCCTGCTGCCATCTTAGAAAACGCCATTTCAACAGGAGACATCATGGAACGCAGATCCGGAGAAGCCCGAAGGTCAGGACGCAAACATCAGCTTGATCGAAGGCGTGAAAACCAGGCTTTTTACACGAAGCAAAAAAGAAGAAAAATATGGTCCTGTATCCGTGAGCAAATGCATTTTAAACCTATAACTATAATTGTAAGGGAGAAGCCAGATGAAGCAGATCGCGATTACCTACTGGTCTATGATTGTCTCGGCCCTGACAACAACAAACAACGAAGGCTTTTCGGCCTGGGATTACATTAGGGAAACATCGATGTCTATTCTCTTGATTATTGAATTATTGGCAATCATCATCTGCTTTGCAGCTCTGAATAATGTCCTGCCAGTATACGGGGGATGACATGAAAATTCCACTATTCAACAATATCTCAGAATTATTCCGGACACACTTCATGCCGAAGTGGAAAACTCCTCATTACTGTGAGCCTGGGGAGCTGTACAATCTTTTGTACTTCAAGCCGACAGGTAAAAGTATACACCCGATCTTAATTGTTCCTCCCCTGGCTGGACACCACAGCACGATAGCAGAACCCCTTGTCAGATCCCTAATGGGCCAGGGATATGTAATCTGCATCGACTGGAATGAAGTCACGCCTGATCGCAAACACCTGGGCATCGAGGACATCATACAAGGAATACTGGATGCCATTGATCTTGAAGAACCAGCAACACTGATCGGCTTATGTGCTGGTGGCTGGCAGGCAGCTATCGCGGCATCGTTAAGACCTGACATCGAGACACTGATTGTAGCAGGCGCACCAATTAATCCGCATGCCTGTGATTCAACCATCCAAAATCTGGTGAACCTGTACCCACAGTCCCATTATGAATATGTTGTTGAACTGGGCAATGGCGTAATGAAGGGTGAGTACCTGCAATTTGGATGGGAATCTATGAACGCAATTGACCGATGGCTCCTTGATCCACTCTCCATCCTGACAGCTCAAGACGATGACCTGATGCAGAAACGTGAATTCCGGAATTGGTATAAATCCGTCATGGATCTGCCTGGCCAATATTATCTCCAGGCCGTTGACCGGATCTTCCGGAAAAATGAATTGTGGAATGGGGATCTGGAACTGTTCGGAGAAAAAATTAATCTTAATAATATCACATCCACCATCCACGCTATTGCCGGTGAGAATGATGACATCACGCCACCCGACCAATGCTTTGCCATCGCTCAAAGTCCGGAGCTGTGTCACCTGGTCAAAGATGTTGGTCATATTGGCGTATTCATGAGTGATAAATCACAACCGACCTGGCAGCAGGTCATGGAGTTATAATATGAAGGAACAGATAATCAAAATTTTGAAGAAGCACAAGGGCAGCGATAATGCCATTACTGTCGCTAAGATTGCAGATAAAATAAGCATGATCGATACCGGCCTAACCAACCCCAGGACCAGGCAGATGATCAAAGAAATAATTTATGAATCTGAATTGCCGATCGGCAGTTGTTCAAAGGGATATTATATCATTAAAACTAAGGAAGAATTTGCAGCCAATGTGGGCAGCCTGCAGGGGAGAATCGAAGGTATTCAAGATCGCATTAACAATTTGGTAACTGCCTGGATTAATCATTTAAATTAGAGAAAAAATTGACTTTAGTAAAGAATCATATTACAGCTCCCCTATGCAACTACAACTCTAATAGGGGAGGGCTGTGTATGAAAGGCTCCATTAAATTTGAAAAAGATAGAGGACGTTACGTGGTTTGGTGGTACGTTCCGGACAAGAAGCGCAGTGTGCCAATCAGAGAGTATTATGGGATTAAACTTTATGACGAGGAGCTGGCTAAAAAATTATTGGCATTGCTCCAAGCGACAGAGGAGAAAGCCAGAAGAGGTGAGTGCGTGTTCCGGATTGAGAATTTTCAAAAAGGGGCAAGTATCGATGTGGTTGAACTCTTTGAATCCTGGCTGGAAACAAAACGGAAGCTGAAACCTGGGGGCTTGTCAGCATACAAGTCCCATTTCAAGAATTACATCAAACCCTTTTTCCTGGCTCACCAGATTGCTTTACATGAGATAACCCTGGACGTATTGCACAAGCTGAAAATCTTCACTGAAGACAGCAAGAAAAGCGCAAAGATGACCAAAAATGTCATGGACACTATGAGAGCGTTTATGACATATGCCTGGAGAAATGGTGATATCGCGGCTGTTCCACCCTTTCCACTCAAGTCTGAGTATGGCCTGGGGCAAAAAGCAATCCCAACGATTCCCAGGGAGGTCCAGTTTGAGATCATCAACCTGATACCTGAACAACACAGGCCGATCTTCTATTGGATGGTGTTGCACCCTGGCAGAAGACCAGGTGAAGCGATGGCAGTTTATAAAGAAGATTTCAACCGGTTCAAAAATTCATTTATCATTAGCCGAACAATATCAGATCGAAAGCTGGTTGATTTCCCGAAGAATTATAAATGTCATGAAGCTGCCTGTCATGAATCATTTGAGCCATTCCTGGGGGAGCTGCTGGAAACAGATGGACCTTTTTTATTCCGGAATGCCCGTTCAAGATCAGAGGGGAAGAGGTATGGTAATTACACATTGAATAAAATGTGGGCTGAAGCCTGTAAGGAATACGGTGTCGATATCAGTATGTACAATGGAACAAAGCATTCCACTCTGGATTATTATTACAATGATCTGGGTGTTCCATTAACTGATCTGATGGACCTGACCGGACACAAAAATTTAGA
>CAZVSF010000001.1:0-33234 GCA_964630195.1 uncultured Lentisphaeria bacterium | reverse complement strand
ACTTACAGACCCGCTTTATGGGTTCGATTCCCATGCACTTCCGCCATATTCCCTTTAAATTCAGTCGCTTAACTTTCAGATATAGTCACCAAATAGTCACCAGATCTAAAAATCACCACCAGTTTTCCCCACTCTTTTTTGCACATTTTTTCGGATTGAAATCTCATAAAAACTTTGTACCAAATTTGATGGTTGAAAACAAGCTATCCCGTATCGGGTTGGTGTCATTTCTTTGAAACATACTGGCCTGCAATCATGCCAGTCACCGAGCATGGAGACACCGTAAAATTTGGGCCATGCTTGATGGCAACTCCGCATGGGTAGACATGATCAGGGGATCATACCGACAATGATTGCATCCCCACTCAACTTTTAAAGATGGCCAAAATTCATAACACCAAATATTACCCCTTTTTTGGGTAATTAATGATGTTTATGACGTTGTGCATCAAATAGGAGACGACCATAAAAAATGGTCACCGGAATGTAAAACAACTTTATGGGGTTTGAGACTGATAAAACCACACCAAGGGAGCAGGGTGATGATAGCAAAGCAAATTAAAAAATCATTACAAACGACTGAGCAACTTTCATCTTTATCAAACGAAAAAATAGCTGAGCTTTTAATCGAGCATATCTGGTGTGAATATGACGTATTTTCTGCTGAAAGTGATTTATTGCAAGAAGCTATTGAAAGATTGAAAACACCAAAGGAGAAATGACCGCTATGGCACGACGATATCATGATCTAAAGACCGAAACTATGTATTATCAGGCATCTGAAAAAGGGATTAAAAAATTTGAAATCCGGAAAAATGACCGTAATTTTAAAATCCACGATACTGTATCTTGCAAATAAATTTCGGGTAAAACCAGATGATAGCCTACTCACCCATAGATGCCAATTCAACAGGAGCAACTGCCAATTCAACAGGAGCAACCAGCTGCGGCTGTTCCTGGGGCGATTGCGATACATGCACATATGCCTGCACTTTCGGTCCCTGGGCAGCCTTCAGCTCAACTACCGTTGATGCCGGTGAGGTTTTGGTCGATAACCCGAAGCCAAAAAGCCAGGGGTTTTGGGAACCAGGCTTTGAAGAGAGAATCCATGTTCATCAGGCCAGGCAGGTACCGGTACCCAGGAATGAAATATTTGTAATTAATAGGCGAGTTATGTTCTCAAAGAGTGGGTATCTGCCCTGGCGTAAACGGAAACGATTAAAGGATAAATAATAATGCCAATTTCAAGTTATGAAGAAGTTTATGAATTGATAAAAAAATACGGACCAATTACCTTCCATCAAATCCGTGATCGGCTAAGCGAAAACAAAAAGGTTGATAAAGACACAATGCGCCTTAGCCACTCCGGTGAAATAGGTGGCTATGTCGCATGCTTACAACAAGCAGATCTTATTAAATGTATCGAACCAGAGCAATCAGCAATCAGAAAATGTGCAGTTGGGCCACGATATTGGCACGCTATTTAATTTAGAATGGGGATACGATAAAATGAAAAAAATAATTAAATACCAGGCGTACACTGGCTGCACATTTGATAATAAAGAAGATTGTCTCCAGTATGAAGAACAGTGCAGAAAAATGGAAAAAATAAATAAACATCTCACGGAAACCAATAAGGAAAGAGTGTATTTCCGATTATTTGGACGCAAAAAAATCAACCTGTGACACTAAAATGATATTGAATCAATACGCTTCATGAATAGTCAGCTGAAATCCAATCTGACCAGACATGATCCGCATAAATTTCCGAAACGTTTTCCCACTATTCAATACACCCCTATTGCCACGAAGTTTCCCGAAGTGCTGTGCAAAAGCCAAACAGCCTTCCAGATCATCTACCAGGTTAGCAGGATGAATCAAAATATCTGACCGACCAGGAACATCCATAACTTTGAATGTGGTACCGAAAGTGGGAGAATTAACTCTCAAACACGTATATTGCTGTGCCGGAATAGATGAAATGTTGACAGCATTCTCATGGTCCGGCAGCTCCAGTGAGACACAAAACGCCTGATTATCAATCAGGGTAATCCCAAATGTACCATACTCACTACTTTCTTCGTGTCTCCATATATCAACCACTGTCCGTAATATAACCATTTCAAAGCTCAATCCCATCCATATCAATATCAATTCCGAACCTGGCACAGACCAATACAGCGATCTTGATCAACTCGCGGATGGATAACATTTTATCCTGCATTGAATTGGCAACCAGCAACAGCAGGCCAAAATCATTGATCTTATATTTTTTCAAGATCTCACCAACCAGTAAAAAATTCGGCCAGGTCTGAACAATCTTTCGAACCTTCAGCCCCAGGCCCAGTGATTCATACCATCCTAATCTCATCCTTTCTCCTTTCGTGCTGCGATACCACCAATGGCACCAACCACCCCAACTATAATTGTTTTCTGATCATCGATGCCAAACAGAACACAAATTACACAGATCAGTGTTAATGCCACGATTGCAATAATTGAATTATCCATTATCCTCCTGCTCCATTCGTCCGGCCTTTTAGATACGCAATTTCTGTTTCAGTTTTATCAATATGATTCCAGATGTCTTTAATAACTTCTTTGGTATCATTTTTACCTGCATATTTATCAGGAAGCTCTCTCTGGCAGGCGTGATGCTTATCAGACATCTTATCAACCTCTTTTGTCACATATGCCTTGATCGTCCGGATATCGAACCAGATAACCCCCATAACCCCTGTGGTTGCCGTTGCTGTAATCGCTGAAATAACCATTAAGACTTCTGATGCTCCCACGTAACACCCCCTTTTTTTAACCAGTTTCTCTTAATCGTTCCAGTTTACTGGGCTTGAATGCCCGTTTTAAATTCGTCCTGATTGACTTGCCAGTGATTACAGGCGTAGCCTTACCAGCAGCTTTAGCCCTTTCATTATATTCCCTGACTTCTTCCAGCAGCTTCAAATATTTTTTCCGGCTTCGTTCGTTCGGTGGGTCCAGGTAAAAAGCCTTGAATTTCGAATAGAGCTCAGACCGGATCTTCGATAATTTGCCAGCTCGAACACGCTCTTTCCACTGTGTTTCTCTCACCTGGGCTATACGAATTGGATTGAGTGACATCGACCGGAGTGCCGATTCAAGCCAGTCTGGCTGCAATTGTTCCTTTCCATAAAATACTGGAGAATACGTCCTCGAGGTAACTCCTTCGTCATATTCCCTCCATGCTTTCATGGCATTTTTAACAGCCGTTGGCATTGCCGTTTCAACACCACGATAGAATGATTTAGCCTGAGCTGCATCTCGCATATCTTCAATGATCGACCCAGGAGCCCCAAACAATTCGAATAGATTTGTGGGAACGGAGCCAACCCCGACATCGATAGATAAATTCCCAGACATGCTGAATCCCAGTTGACCAACCAGGCCAAACTGAGCCAGCTCTCTTCCCTTGGGACCAAATGTTTCTCCAGCTTTCCGGTAAAACCATTCTTCCGGATCGTCATCGGTACCCATACCGAATAAGCCAGCCAGGACCGGCATGGCTACAGATGCACCGGCACCGGCCAGGACAGCAGGCGTAAACAGCATCCAGGCTGTTGCTTTCGGATCTTTCATCCCCAGGTCAGCCATTGTTTGCAAATATCCCCAGGAGAAAGTCTTGAATACGAAAAAGGATTGACCGGCTGCACCAGTTTTCCGAACCAGGTGAGGATAGTTTGATTTTCCGTACTGTTGATTTGCCCGATCACTGACATCCTTGGCAATCTTCAATATTTTCTCATTCACACCCGTATTCGGGTCTACACTCTGCTGATAATCAGGGTTGTTGGCAATGATGCCGTTATATGCCCCTACTATTGAAGCGGCCCTGTTCAACGTTTCAGCAGCCGAGAATGTCACCATCCCCAGGTCAATAATCTTATTGAGTGCGCGGCCTGACTTGGATCTCAATTGAGATAGGGCTTCCTGATCATACTGGGGCTGCAGCCAACCACGGCTTTCAATCTGAGCCCAGAGGTTTTTCTGCTCCCTGGTGAGCTTATTCTTAAACTTATTCGGGAATCGATAATAGATGTATTGGCGCATGGCACCAGCAATATGTTTTGGTGCATGCCTGAGCTTGATATCACCATATCCGGACATGGCCGCAGGTAGAGCTGTCGGGAGTACGGTGATGTTGACCAGGGGAGCTGCAACATATCTATATGCTATATATTTTAAGACAGCCACTCCCTTTAAAGTCCCAACCACCCTGTCGATGGTTTCCTGATTCCGAAGGACATCCTTTATATAGGTAGACAGCACCTTAAACGCTTTTTTCTGCTTGGCTGGCTCAATCGATCTCTCTTTGACCAGGGCTTTATAATCATTCCAGTCTGCATCTTCACCCATCCTTGCATGATATGCACCCCAGGTTTCCCAGGTACCGGTAATATCCTTGACCAATTCCATAGCCAGCTTGTGCTTGGCTTCAGTCGCTGAGATTCCAGCAATATATTTTGAAACGGCCAAATGAGGATCTGTTTCGTATCCGGTGACAACATTCTCACCTGTGGCATCACTCCTGCGAATCATATGTGATCTGCCACCCCTGGCTTTGAATATGTTCGATATTTCAGTGATCAAAGATGTTGCAAACTTTACCTCAAAATTTGGGTTGATATTTTCAAGCTCAAAAATTGCGGTGGAAACCTGTTCCTCAATATCATCCGGCGCATCCCTGAATGTCCAGGTTGGAGTTCCGTGTCTGCCCCTAACTTGCTTATACTCGTATTCGCCACCCAGGCTTTCCAGCAGGCCCGTATATTTCGGATTGTAATTTGCCCCTTCAACAATAAATGTGGTGCCACCCCTCCACCTGGTTTTCATCCCCATGTCTTTCAGGGAATCAATACCTTTGATGGCCCCTGTTTTTTCCAGGGCTTGATTGACCAGGCCGGATGTTCCGATTAATGGTCCCAGGATCTCAAATAAATCTTCAGGAATCTGCTCTTTTTCTGAGAATGAAACTTCGTATCCATCCTTCTTCAACTTGGAAACTTCGCGGCCAATCGGCAATGCCAGGTTATTAATTGCATTCTTCCAGCCTTTATTATCTTTATTGAGAAATCCTAAATCGAATTCTTTCCGGATTGGATTCTCACCATCTTTGGACGCATGCAGGACTATCCGGCCTGGCTCCCAAGACCTGGGCATATAATACCCTCGCATATCGCCCATTTCAGCCATAGCAACACGCAAACTGATCTCAACCACATTGCCTTCTTCATCATACTTGGATATCGTTGGCAGCTCATTCACGCTATCCCAGGCTGCAAATTCAGTATCAAATAAATGTTCACTGATCATCTTGGACCCGTTTTCAGCGAAGACAGCATATTTTCCCCTGAACTGTTTAACCTCGTATCCCTTGTCCCTGGCATCCTGATCTGCCCGTTCAATGAGTTCACGCATGGCTCGCATCTGAAGATCGAATCCGCGGTTTGTCATGATCCGGACAGCTTCAACAGCTTTGATCACCCTGGGGGAAAACCCCTTGGCTCTCATCTGGGCCAGCTCACGATTGATCAATGTGATGACAGCCAGGCTCTCTTCAGTGAATTCAGCCAGCTTTTTATTTTTCTTATCCCGTAATTCCCACATTTCACCGTTCTGCTTTAGACGATCACCGAGCTTGAGCATATCCTGCTTCTTGAGATATTTTTCTAACTTCTCATATTCCCTGGGATGATCTTTCTGCAGGTTGTAGATGGTGTCATTGAGCAGATTGACATCCACTTCACCAGATTCAGTCAGCTCGTATACCTGGGATAATTTCTCTTCTGCCGATTCAACAGTATGATCGTACATCCGTTGGGATGCTTCGAATTTTCGGAATAGATATAGTGGTGTGGCGATCATGTGTGCGATGGGACCAAAGTCACCTTTATTCGTTCTGTGGACACCATGACTCTGGGTTGATCCAGGGATATCCTTGATGATGTTGCCAGCTTCTTTGATGGTGTCTTTCAGGATGCTCTGGACAGAGAAGAGTGGCATCCCTTCACGCATGGCTTTGGATTTCATTTTATCGGTGATGGGAATGGCCCAAACCTTCTGATCTGTTAAAGCGTTTTCACCATCAGCCATCTCCTGGTATTCATCAAACTCTGTATCAGTCAACCCTCTCTCATGGTGTAACCGGTCCATCTCATCAAGCCGTTTTGACAAGTCACCACTTAGATTTGTTGATTGAACTTTGGCTTTTCCCCAGGCTGCTTTATTGAAAAATTTGTTCATGGCAGAAGGCAGGATTTTATCGTAGAAGCCCTTCATGCCTTCGCCGCCGACTTTGAGATCAAGACCGGAGTACTCGATATTCCTACCAACTTCTTGAGCTAAAATTTTATCGGCCAACTCTTTACCGACATAATCAGATAAATTGTTTTTAGATGGCTCTAATGACTCAAAACTACCTTCCTTCTGGTAGACTCTCAATCTAACAATATTTGTCTTGCTGGATGTTCTTGCATATATGCGGTCAACCTGCTTACTCAAATCATACCGATCAGCCTGTATTTCACCAGAAGTCCATGCGATCTTATGAAAACCATTCTCGGCTGCATATCTGACCATACGTTTCATTGCCAGCATTGGCCATGTCTTCTTGAATGGGGCATCTGGAACACCTGGGACATACTGTTGGGGATTTGTGAGCGAATAATAATGATCCACTTCTTCCGTTGTTGCAATACTTGTTAATATCCGATCAAGGTTTGTCTCGTTATATTTGTCTTGCAACTGCTTTCCGTATCCTAAAGTTGTTTCACCAGATTTGTACCCTTCCTTCCGTCCGGCCTGGTGCCAGTCAGATTGGACCTCTTCAATGAACAATACTTTATTACCATCCGCATCAGTACGTTCGTTGAATCTGACATGGGCCAGGATGTTAGGCTCATCGAAGTGGGATGATTTATACGCATTTTGCGCACTATCTCTTCGATTCCACTCTACCATTAACCCATCGAGTTCTTTCTGATCCTTTGGATCTTTTGCTGTTTCGGTATCACCAGGCCAGTTTGATATCTCTCTGATCCGAGCATCAAGGTCTTCTGCTTTTTTCCCAGGCATCGTCAGTAACAACTCTTTATAATTCTCACCACCAGCCACCTGGAAGTCATGATATCTTGTCGCATTCGGAGTTGCTAAATTTTCTTCAGATCTCAAATCCTCAATCGCCACTTCAACATCACGTTTAGCATCATACAAGACATTCCAATCATACTCAGGGTCAATCTTGCTGGCCTTTTCAAAAGTATGAAAGACTGAATCACTATCTGCGCTATCACCTGTGCGGCCCATATACTCAACCATTGAATTGGCAGTTGCGAGATCCACACCAGCATCCATCAATTTTTTCCGGACCTCATCTGCAACTTCATGGTAATCATCGTATGCCTTATTCACTTCGGCCTGAGCCCTATCAATCCTTGCTTGTGATTGTTTGGTCAGACCTTCACCGATGACAACCTCTTCAACCCTCACATTATTCTCAGCTAAATAATCAAGGATATCCTGCTTTGATATCTTGTCACTCTGATCATTTAACCAACCCACCAGTCCAGACCATTCTAATTCTTCAGCTTTAATCTCCCCTTTTTTCTCCCAGGATTTAATCATCTGTTTAATCTGCTGCGGAGATCCTTTCCCGGGTAATTTCTTCCCGAGGGTTTCTGTCATCTGGCTGAACCATTTGCCGGCCATTTTCTCGAATTGGGGAATTTTGGTCTGAACAGATCCGGTTCCGGCACTATCAAATATTTTTCCGGTTTTAATATCCCGAACGATACCACCTTCAGTGCGCTTGATCATGTTAAACACCCGATCCAAAAATTCCTTGATCTTGTCCATGATCGCCTGGATGCCCTTTGGATTCTCGGCATTGAGCTGTTCTGCAATAAAGTTTGCGCGGTCTTCTGATCCACCGATATTGTCTTTGGCAGTAGGTTTGAATTTATTCTGCTTAACCAGCTTTTGAATATGGCTCTTGAGAACTCCAACATCCTTGGTATTCAGAACACCGGCATCCTCCATCCAGTGTGTGGACTCATGCGCCAGGGTGAGCTTATCCCCAACCATTGAGATATGAATTGTACCGTTCTGGTATTTTCCTGCGACTGTTTCATCTGAAGTGGGGAGTCGTTGGTATTCTGCCTGAAATGCTGCGATATCAGACTCTGACATTTCGATTGTATCTGAGAAGGTGATTTTTGCTTTCCGGCCGGATTTTGTCTGGACCCAGATATCACCGTTTTCGGACAGACCAACATGCTGCCCTTTGAAGAGTTTTTGAACGTCCTTGAGGGTTACATCTGTTCCTGTGCCTTTTTTAGTGGAGAATTGCGGACCAGGTTTATCAATAACAACCAGCCTGGAATTAACACCTGTTTGCCTAAAAGCTTCCTTCCCCTTAAAGGCATCAGTAAGTTTCTCACTATAGCCAACATCATCAAGCCATTCACGAAATTCTTTTGATTTTTTATCATTTGCAAAGAATGGATGCTCACCCATAATTGCAACAATACGCCCACCAGGTTTTAATAATTTAAAAGCATGATTCACATGATCGACATCCATGCCTTTTGAAAAAGGTGGATTCATTATAATACGGTCATATTCTCCTTCAAACTCAAGAAAATCCCGACCAACTATATTATATTTTTTTAATTCGAGAAATTCTCTTAATGTAGAACTCATCTCAACCACATCAGGATTAACACCTGATTCTTTTATGGCGTCTGCAATATCGCCCTTGCCGGCTGATGGTTCTAATACCTTCATGCCCTTTTCGATTTGAGCTTCATCAACCAGTCGTTCGGCAAGAGGTTTAGGTGTTGGGAAGAAGTCAATACCAACACCTTTGTTCCCAATTAATTCGCGCTCCTTCGCTTTTAGCGGATCTTCTTTTTCAGTTGCGCTCCTGAGTTCAATCAACTCCCTCAATGCCGCACGAAGTTGTTCAACAGTTTCAATACCCATCCTCGCAAGGCGGTCCCTACGCGCAATGTTTTCTTCGATAAATCCAGGCGTACTTTTTTTATAAAGATTTAACTTTTTAATTGCGTTTCTGATTAATTCCTTGTCTCTGAATTTAAATGTATAATAATCACCGCTACTATTTTTAAACCTGGACCTTAATTGATTGGCTAAAAGCTTACCACCCTTAATTTCTTGAAGATCATTGGCCATACTGTTTAAATGATCCCGATAGACTTCAAGCCCTGGCACTTCAACCCTCGAAACATCTTCTTTTGTAGGCTCGCGGTGTCGTTCGTCTTCATAACGGATGTTGTTGTCTTTCCTTGATTGCTCTAATATAGAATCATTCTTTGCTCTGGTCAGAATGGATTCAAGAGTATCAAGTTGAGACTTGTTACGGATACCTGATAAGTGGGTTGATTCGCCGGCCTGAATTTTTTCGGCTACCTGTCTAAGGGTTTTTGCAAATGCAACCCCTCGTCTTGCTGCTTCTCCTGCGCTGGCTGCTTGCCTTGCTCGCTTATGCGTGTTTGTTAATCTATCTTTGTTTAACTCTTCTTCTGAAGCCGATTCCATCCTTTCGGCCTGTGCCAACAATCTTTTAACCGCCTTATCCTGTTTTTTAATATCTCGTTCTTCAACCCTTTTAATATTGGAAACATCACTCTGTTGAAGAGATACAAAATCATTGGCGCTGCCTTCTTCAGTGAAAACAAATCCAGGTATCGCACCATTGCCACGGTACATTGAATAATAGCCGCCAAGCTGTTTGGCCTTGCTCTTCAAATCTCTGAAAGTCTCTTTATCCACCCTATCTGATAATCGGACCGTCCAAATATCATGCCCTTTTTTGGTGTGTTTCCCTGGAATAATCTTCATCCCAGTTTCACCCAAATCAACAGATTTAACAGTAGCTTTTCTCTCTTTCTCTTTGGATTTCTTCTCAGCCAGTTTGGCAGATTTTAATTCATCGTATTTTACCTGTTGTTCTGCTGACAGTTTATCTTTGCCATTGTATTCAATAAAGGTTTCAAATTCTTCCAAAGTTTCCGGATTCTTGATTGCTTTAACCTGATCCTCAACCCACTTTTTATATTCTTCGGTATTCTTTTTAACCTTATCGGCAAACTTCTGGATGTCCTCTTGGGCAACAGATTCGAGAGATTTTCTGATAGCGCCTTCCATGCCGCCGCCGTCAAAGGGATTGTAAGACAAGCTACTCCCGAGATGAAATGTTTGAAGCATATTGTCATACACCGCATTAACCACCAGGGCCTTTTTATCATTTTTGTATTGCTGCGCTTTCCATGAGCCAAGCATCTTTAATAATGAAGGTGCGCCTTTTTTCTTGGTATTCTTCGGGAGTCGTGAGAGTTCTTCCTTGATAGCTTCCTTATTGGCAACAGTATTTTCAAAATTCTTTTTCAGTTCTTCGGGAGTGGTTTGGCCTTCATACAAAGCATCTTTTACAAGGTTAAATTCGTCTAACAAATCATTCGGAGCATTTTTTTTATTAACTGAATCAATTACTTTTGATAGGGGCGTAAGCTTCTTTTCAGGCTCTTTAGGTTTTTCAGCTTTATAAATACTACCAAAGTCAAACCATACGCCATCTTTCCCTCTTTTAACTTTGGCTTCTCGTTTGACATTGTTTATGCCAATGATTTCACCCTCAGCCCATTGATCTTTATTGATAAATGCCTTGACATATTCACCACGTTTAAACGTTTCGTTATTAAATGATTCTTTATCTCTATCATATCGTTCAAGTGTAAAGCTGTTTTTGTCAGGAAGCTCACTTTTTTCAACCTGTTCAAGTATATTTTTTTTCTCATTTTCCAAATCAAATAACACATCTTCAACGGCAGAAAGATTGGCTGTTTTCGCATCATAACCCTCATCAACATATGCTTTCGCAGATTTTTTAATTTGATCTTTCTCAAAATCACTCAATTTCGATCCAACTCTTTCAAGACACTTGGCTAAACTTGGCATATTATAATATCTCCGATTGAATGATTACTGAGATTAAATCCATAATTTCTTGATCGTCACGGATGATCGCTTGATCGTGGAAGGCTTCACCAACACTTTTCCGGACCAGGCGTGATGATCTTGCTGTATCTGCTGCAGCTTTGGCTACAAATAAATGTCGCTGCCCTGGCGTACCAATCACAGACAGCTCGGTGAAGTTGCCTTCCCCTTTTGAAACAGGTTCCTCTCCAGCCGGATCTTTCGCTGAGAATGAATGCCGTTGACCAGGTGTACCAACCACCGATAATTCTGTGAATGGCCCTGAGCCTTTCCCTGGTCCACCCTCGGCTGCTGTCTTCGGTGAGAAGGTTTGCTGTTGACCTGGCACACCAATCACCGATAGATCGGTTATCTGACCTGAGCCTTTCGCTGGTGCATCTGCCGGATCTTTCGCTGAGAAAGAATACGTCCGGCCAGGTACACATATTATCGATAGATGAGTAGTAGCCATTCATTATACAATTATAAACGTATCGCCATCGCCTGGTGCTTCTGTGACAGCAGTAAAGGTTAACATTTTACTTGTACCATCATAATCAGTGATATTGGTTGCCTGTTTGATCAACACACCACTGGTCCAGATGATTATCCGGCCATTGTAATGGTAATCTGTGACTTCAGTTAAATCAGTTGTCATGGCAGTTGTGGAGAGTGTTCCGGCTGCTGCTGCACCAGTTTCGATGGTTTCCGCACTGGCTTCCAACTTGTCAGCTGCATCTGTTGATCCGGAAATGGCCACGGCATCACTGGACATGCGACCGTTGACCAAGGCAGCAGGTAATCGACCTTGGATATCCCCTATCTCTGTATCAATATAAGCTGCAATAACATCTAATTTCGTTTCATTGGTATCACCCTGAGTAGCCAACTCATCGAGGATCAAATCAAGTCTGCCACCATCGGCCAGGTCATCTCTGATTGTATCAAGGATGCTTGCACCGTTCTCTTCCATTTCAGCCTGAATGTCAGCTGCTGATGGAATCTCACTTGAAAGGGCATGGGCCTGGACTTCTTCACCGAAGCTGCCTGCATCAGTATGAGATGCTTTTGCTTTATCCCATACAGCACCGGCAACAGTTGCAGCAGTTGGTGCTGAAGTGCCTGGTGCAGTTACAAAGATTTTTACTGAATCAGCAGCATCAAGGGTGAAGTCTGGAGCAGAATCAATCGTAACTGTTTTGGTTGCACCAACATAAGCAGTAATTACTCTTATACTCGGATAATCAGAATTATCATTATCGTAAAGTACAATCGCTTGATCGTTATAGGTATCATTAACGGTAGACCCAGTATCCAGTGTGAATTCCGTCTGCGAGTTTACAGCACCAATTTCAGCACTTAACAGCATATTCGGATTTGATGCACCCGCACCTGTAAAGTCACTGTAATCTGCCAGGGTAATAGCAGCAGCAGCTCCACCATGTGCGCCATTGGCCAGAGTAACCGCAGGTAGCCCAGTCAAACCAGCACCAGCAGTTCCGACTTGTGTCTGGATGTCTTCTGTATCTGTCCGGATCTCATCAACCTGGTTCGCCATTTTCCCACCTGTAGCTGCATCCAGCTCTGACAATCTGGCTTCAGTGCATCTTGTTTCCAAGTCATCCACCAGTGTTTCAAGGGCTGCAAGTCCATAAGTGGCATTTACTATAGCATCACGTATCGTATCCAAAACACTCAAGCCATTTTCTTCCATCTCTGCCTGAATCTCTACTGCTGTGGGAACAGCATCGATTAAAGTTTTAATGGCTGACAATCCATATGTACCATGCTGAACTTCATCTCGAATTGTATCCAAAACACTCGCACCATTCTCTTCCAATTCGGCCTGGATCTCTGCTGCCGTGGGAGCTGTTCCTGCTACATCTGGCACAACTGTATTTGGAGCATAATTCGGCTGAGAAGCTGCCAGAGTTGCATCAGGAAGATTGGTCAAGCCAGCACCATCGACACCGATTTGAGTCTGAAGGTCTTCTGTGTCCGTCCGGATCTCATCAACCTGATTTGCCATCTTGCCACCTGTAGCTGCATCCAGCTCTGACAACCTGGCTTCAGTGCATCTTGTTTCCAGATCATCAACCAGGGTTTCAATGGCTGAGTTGCCATATGTACCATTATTAACAATCGCATATGAATCACCTGTCTGCGCTGTGCTGGCTGTATCAAGGTCAAACGCATGTTGGGCGGATGCATGCCCATAGGTATCAATAACAATCACTGTATCAAGCCATCCCTTGGTTCCCTGATCCACAACATAAACAACCACTCTGGAAGCCTGCATTTCTGTTGCTGACAAGGCAATTGAGTACCCTTGTCCACGATCCACAAACCCACTTCCGGTATTGACTTCAGCTCCTTCATCCTTAGAGATTTTTGTATCACCGGCTACATGAGAAGCAGTAACATTAAGATCCACCCCATCAGTATCAAAAAGCTGGAAATTGACAGTTGTTGCTGCGCCATACTTTCTTAAAAATGGTCCTTGCATGTTAATACCCCTCTATTCGTCTTCTAAAAATTTCCACCCCTGCTGGCCCACCACCAGCTCCAGCGTTGATAATCATCGCTATGCCTGCATGATATTTATTATTGGTCCAAGTAATCCCAGGATTCGGGCTGCTATCAGGCGCACTGTCATAAGCAACATAAAGAGTACGGCAATCGTTCCCACCACCCCTGTTGGTAAGAACGGTATCCAGCTCACTATTCATGGATGGGCTTTCCGTATCACCCTCAATTCCCCAACATGAAAACACAATATCGTCACCAGTGGGTGAGGTAGCACTTATGGTTAGATCATAAGCCTGATCACTATTGCCACCATCATTGCCACTAACATACGATTCATACGGAGTCGATGCGTCAACATTTTTAAATTCATCCACACTCCACATCATCTCTCTAAATGATTGAATCGAAGTGCTGTGGTCAATTGTGATTGCACCAGTGCTATAAGATGATTCTTTGGCGTAAAATAAATACAAGTATCTTCTAAACCCATACTGTACTTTAGCTATCTGGGTCCAGGTCGCACCGCACCCTGAAAGAGAAACAGATTGCACATCCGTCCCTCCATCGTTCGCTGTAATGATAGACACTAAGACCAAAGAATTGGCAGCAGGAGAAATACTGGCTGTATCGCATGGTTCATTGTCAGTCGTATAATATCTTGTATCATCATCCAGATTTGTTACAGTTATCGCCACTATCCGAAATTCCTTATGTTCAGAAAATGTTTAACAGAATAACTGGGATCATCAACATACGCTGTCGTATCTTCTTTGTTCCAATACTTTGCCAAGTACAGAAAGGCTGTTTGACAGCTGCGGATATAATCAATCTGAGATGGAGAACCAGTATCAGCAAAACCAATCGCTTTCAGATCGGCATCGGTTAACCGCTGTAACTGTTCTGCAAATTTTTGACCTTTTTCAATTACGTTGGTCGTGTCCCTGGCCATACGTTCTAACATCACTTTCACATCTTCTTTTGTCGGATTCTCAAATACTGGCATTGATTATCTCCTTTCTTTAGATTTCTTCTGCTTTAATTTCTGATATAAATCCATTGGCATTACGCTCAACCTTAAACTTCCATTTCTTCGGCTTAACCGGAACTGCCTGTTTCAACGAGGACAATTTATCCACCAGGGCAGCCAGGGCTTTCTGATTTTCCTGCATGAGCCCCTGGGAGATCCCGATCAATGATTTCTGATTTGAATCGGCAATGGTCTTTGACAGATCCACCTGGCTTTTGACATGCTGCAGAACTTCTTTTAAAAGTTTCTCCTGCGGATCTCGTTTCACCTGTTCCTGGGAAGCTGTCTTCAAATAGGGCTTGATACCTTTTGCAATCTGCCCTTTACCCTTCATCTTGAATATGTCTTTTTCTGATAGCACTCTGGCCATACGCAGGCTCCTATGCGGCTAAACAGTTAAGTAACTTTTCATAAGTACTGATCTGCTCATTAACACTGTCTAAAGCAGACTGAGCGTCTTCTGTGACTTCGACCTTTTCTCCAGTTGATTCTCTGATCGCTTCAACCTTGACCTGGACATCTGATAATTTCTTTTCAACTGCAGCCGGCTTAGGCTTCGTTTTTGACTTACCGGATTTATCAAACAAATCTTTTTGCTTAGTTCCCCACAAAAATTCCTGTTTATATATAGACTCACCCTTCTCCTTCTTTTTTCTGCGCGGCTTCTTTGGAGCTTCTTCCTTCTGTGGGGCATCAAATAATGATGGAGGCTTTTCCTCGAATAATTTTTTCCCTTCAGTTGGTACTGGTGTAGGTTCGTTCTTTTTCAGATCCTCTTTTAAAACCTGGACTTTCTCATCCGGCTTAAACTCCTGAGTTACGCCATCCTGAAGGGTGACAGTCTCACCATCCTTTTCAATGACTTCGTACTTATCCCATCCACTTGTACTTTTATTTTCAATAATGGTGAGATCTTCACCCATCGGTAAATCTTTGGCTTTGACTTCTACATATTCGCCATCCGGAGGAGCTTCATTGTCAAACTCTTCCATCTCTTTTTTTACACGTTTCTCCTGGTCAGACAGTTCATGATCCGCTTTGGATTCCATGTCTTTAGTGATTCGATCACGTTTCAGGATATCCGGATTGGTTCTCAACTCTTCAAGATAACTCTCAACAGTATCGGATTCATGCAGGAAGCCATCGCTTTTCAAAGATTGAACTGCAACATCAACCGGCATACCACCTTTTTTGGACAGGAATTTAACAGCGGTTGGCATACTTTTTAATTCACCCTTGTAATGCAGGAAATCTATGCCACCCATCTGTTTGATTGCACCACGGAGGGTCCGGACTTTAGATCCTTTTGGAGCTTTGGCTTTTTTGGGAATAGCTTTCTTAGGTGCTGCTTTTGATTTGCCCAGGCGATTTTCAGCAAACTCAACCAACGGTATATACCTGGCATCCAATAGATCCTCTAATATTGTTTTTTCATCTTCTCCTGCATTGAGTCGATCTTTTGTTTTTTCAAGCTCAACGATTGCTTCCTCTCGGAGCTTGATATTTCTGGTCCGTCTGTTCTCATTAGCATTGCTGATTGTGGTTGATCCGGCATTAAGATCGTCCTTTGTTCCTCCAGCTGCAACCGTCTTTGCATTTTTCTTATACTTCCTACCAGCCCAATCCTCTATTTCAGATTTAAATACCTGGATTGAATTGTCGATCTCCTTGATGATCTCTGGGGTTTCTTTAGCAGGAGCTTTCTTGGGACCAGCCATCAGGATATCTAATGGATTGAAACTGTCATCAGATTTGGAAGCTGCTTTTTTCGGTTTGGCTTTTGGCCCAGTTACACCAGTGTCCTTAGTCTCAGTTTTATCCTTGGTTGTTCCCTCTGATTTTGATAACTGCTCAGTAGATACTGTCCTAATTTGATCAGGGGAAAAGGCGAAGGCTTCATATATGGTCTTTTTGCCATTATTTCGTTTATCATTGAAATAAACAACAACCCCGTCCCTGCCTTCACTTATAGCTCTCTTTTTCAACTCATCTATCGCCTTCTCATTTTTGGCGATAGGTAAATATTCATCATAGAGTTCTATCTCAAACGGATTCTGGATTGAAAGATGTGCTTCCTTTAGCTTCGGATCATGCCTATTCCTTTCATACGCCTTGGCATAGCCTTCTGCATACCCTCTGTCTGGTGTGAAGGATGCACCCAATTTGGCACTTGCCCAACCTGTATTATCTCCTGAAAGATCAAAATCAAAGGTATCAAAGTCACCACTTGTGCCATGATAGACTGATAGCGGTTTCCCTTCACCATCCACAATCCTGCTATCGCCAAACCATTTCTTGAAATCATTTACTTTAGATGCAAACGCCTTAGTTTTCCGCTTACCATCAAATGCCCATTTCTTAAATTCATCCATAGGCACTTCGGTAATATTCTGCATCCCTTGCCAGCCTTCTTTATAATTATCATGGTAAGCGGCTGCAGCTTCTTCTTTGGAATCCATACCGAACATCAATTTGTGTTCATCGAATTTACCGGTCCCAGGATTTTGCTGATCAATTATAAACACCTTCGGGCTTGTCTCGGTCCCAGGCTTGATAAATGCGTCCAGGTGGTCTTTGTCATTGCCTTTGGTCCCAAGAACATATCCATAATGAAGTGTCAGTTTCTGTTTCCACTTCGGAGGATCATTCTCTTTGTCCTGGCGTATTGAGCCCTCAGAATTTTCAACTGACATGGGAACACCGTCAATCTCAGGATGTCCTTTTTTGTAATTTCCAGCTTTGATCTGTGGATCTGTTGGTTCTGATAAATCATTTAGCGGTGAGGTAGCTGCTTCATGAGCTGCCTTGTCAACAGGAGATTTGATATCTGTAGGGGAGATTTTGGGCCCTGTTTGTGATTCCGGTACCGGCTTTTGAAAACTCATATCCGGCTGCACCGATGGGATCTCCGTCTGAGAAACCGGTGGATTCATTCTCTGGTTATAAATATTCTGCTCATGCCATTGCATGTCCGGTGGAACTGATGGATCTGCCGGTTGCGATGCTTGAGGATTCATCGAATTGTCAAACCGTTCCATCCGATCCATCTCAGCCATTGGATTAAATAGAGTCGTTTCTGGTTGTTCTGATGATAATGCCGGTTCAACAGGAGATATCCCTGCCTGTGGCATCTCAGGGCTCAGAGCAGCCCCCTGGGTAGGTTGTGGAACAGGCAAATCTGGTGGCTGTTGATCCGGCTGTTGAACTGTTACCGGTGGCTGATCATTCCCTTCATCCAGAAGATCTGTTGATATGGCAGGCTTATGCATAACCACACCCATCGGTCCACCCATCGCCATACCGGAAATAGCTCCTTCAACCATTGATTCATCCACCCCTCGCATGGGGTCAATCGAAGGATCTACATAATGTTGTTCTAATAAATTCTGCTGATGAGTCTCTACGCCACTCTGGACCGCTTCTTGAGCCCCTTCATGGATAGCCTGTCTTACGCCTGTGGCAATTCTATTCTTACCACCCTCAGCTATCACCTTGCCCAGGGCATGACCTGATGGAGCCCCTGTCGCGGCTGTTAAGCTACCAACAACAACAAACGCTTTTTTAGCAGCTCCAGATGCAATCCGTTCCCGGGCAGCATGCTCATCACCCAATTCATGATATGCGGCCTGGAATTCTGGAGTTGTCTGGAGATGTGCGATTGGAGCATGCATGACAGTATCATACGCTGTTTTCGATGCTTCAGCCCCACCCATGACACCTTCACCAAACATACCACCAACGATACCTGCCAGCCCTCCGGAGACACCAGCTTTAATTAAACCATGAGTTAATGCGCCACCAGTAAACATACCGGCTGCAGTTTGAGCAGATGATTCCATGATAGTGCCAGTGACTTTTGTTGGACTTGTCCATGCAGGCCCGAATGTGCGCTCACCCTCGGCATTACGCTCAATAAACTTTTTACCCATTTCACGCCGATATGAAGCAGATTGACCAGCACGATTCTCTTCTTCACGGCTTTTATAATAATTTTCAATCCCCTGGCCAACCGTGTCTAAACCAACAGCATCAACACCACGACCAACAAGCTGCCCCATACGATCAAGACTTATAGCCGCAGCCCTGGTGAAGTCACCGGCATAAACCGGATCACGCTCAACCATGTCATCTTCAACACCAACCTGTTTCGCAAATTGATCAAATGATAAACCGGCCTGGCTGATCTCAGGATTCGATTTATACAGCCTGTTGGCCAGATCGATTGAATCTAAATGGTTGTGCTGCGGATTTTCCTTACGAAATTGTGACAGAGTAAAGGACATATAAACACCTTCCTATCTTGAAGATTGAATGAGATGGCTATAATCTGGATGCCTTCTGTATCTTTCATCAATCATTTGACCAGGAGGAGATGGTTGTGTTGCCTGGATCTGGTTAATGTCATTCTGTTCCGATGGAGCATAATTATAATATGAATTAATTGATGAATCGATTGCAGGGCTGTTCCCTGTCGGACCTGACTCAGCAGGTAAGTGATCTTGCCAATATGGATCATGATATCGATTCAGTGACTCATTAAAGCCAGGATTAAAATTCTGAACATCTTCAGAAGTATGCGGCCCTTCCTCAACAATAGTGGGTGGTGTGAGTGCATTAGGATTAATTGCCCCTTCTAATTGTTGAGGATTCATCTTAAAAGAATCTGTTCCGGATTGCTCTGCTGAAATGGCACCCTGTTCCCCTGAAATATCGGATACCGCTTTAACAAGCTCATAAGCGTTCTGGTCTTTACTCATCTGAACACCCATGAAGGTATCGCCTGGTATGGTTATGGGTTTTAGATAGGCTTCAATATTTCTTGATGCCATTATCTGTTGGACCCTCTGTGCCTGCTCTGGGGTAAACACACCTGTAATCTTTCCACTCATATCATCCTGCTGGAGTGGAAGCCCCTGACGCATGATCTCACCTATGGCATGTTGCATATCCTGTTCTTTTTGGGCTTTTTGCTTGGCAGCAGAGGTAGTGGTCCCTTTTTTGCCAGCAGCTGCAGTCAACGCATCATAGTAATTAATCTTCTTGTCAACCAGCTCCAGATCCTTCAATTTCTTCTTTGAATCAGGCGTGACAGCCATCCAGCCCTGGCCAATCCATGTCTCCAGGGTGGTATCTTGCAGATTCCCATCCCCATCCATCATCATAAGAACCTTGTCACCACCATCGGCTAATCGTTTCATCTGAGGATGAATAAAAATTGAATCCCCAAGCTCATTGTTTAATTCTATCTTTCCAGTTGTAAGACCGGCCTTGTTATATGCAGTCCGCTTTTCTTTCAGCAGCATGCTCATGTCGGTAGTATCCTTCGCATGGTAGTTGCCGATTATCTCTATGGCTTTGTCCATACCTTTAATATTCTGACTGAATTGCTGACCTGTGAAAATATCCTCAAATACAACCTGCTTTTCATTGGCATCTACAACCTTGAGCCCATCATTGACATACTGGTTATAATGATCTGCTATATCCTGGGGAGTAATGGCACCACGGTCCCGTTTGAATAATAACTGTTTAAAAGCCTTTTGCTTTTCAGTATCCTTTTGAATCATTTCATTGCGCCAATTATCAAACTGGGCCTTTTTCTGGTTATCATCCATATTCTGCAAATCGTAATATTTCGTCTGAGCTTCCAGCCACGCCTGATTTGATACAGCATCATCGCCCGTAGGTTTCGCCATATTCATAATACTTCTATCTGGCTGTTGAACTGGCACTGTGCCTGGCTGGCCTGCCCCTTCAACAGGAGTGGTATCCAGAGCACTGGCAGTGGCAGCAGGAGCTTGGTGAGGTAACTGTTCAGTCTGCCAGGGTGTCTCTGTTGATACAGCTTGGCCAGATGGGGTCATGTTGCTCTGGATATGCCCCAACGCACTGTCCACGTCCTGGTCATGATACATTTTTTGAGCATTACTCTGAACGTTCTGGATTGCCCCAATGCCCTGCGCTAATTGCATCCAATTATTAAAGTCCCATTGATCTGGCATAATTCACCTCTACGATAAAAGATATGATAAACCACCTAAAACTGCGCCACCGACAACAATGTACGGGTTCCCTGATACTCCTCCCTTCATGGCCCCTGCGAGCATAGCCCCTGTCATGGTCCCACCCATCGTACTTTGAAGTGCACCACCAGTTGTTTTTCCTGGTTCTGGGATTTCAGGTGTCCGTTTGGCATATGTATTAGCCGATTGCCCCAACATTTCATTGGCCGACTGTCTTGGATCTTGTACGTCATATAATGCTGGCATAATCTCTCCTTAAAAGTTTGCTGCGCCTTCAGGTGGCGGCTGCAATGAAACAGCCCCTTGAAGCCTGCTGAAATTTTCTTTTTCTGCACCATCCCTGGCACTGGATATTGCACCAACCTGGTCCCTGGCATAATTCGCCCCAGTCTGATCAAACGCACTTTTGCCCCTGGCACTGTTCGGGTTGATTCCATATCTGCCCATATCCCGTACATTTTTAGAAGCAGCACCTTTGTATGCCCCTGCAACATCAGCTTTAGCCTGGTTGGTCTTTTTATTAACGTCAACACCCTCCATCACCTTGTCGTAATACTTCTCAGTAACAGGGGTTCTGGCATTGACGGTACGTTGGGCTTCGTCCATCAATGCCATATTTAACGCTTGCTTCGATGGGAGGAGAGATCGGTTCATCTCGGCAAGTTCCCCTGCATATCCATACTCTGAAATCGTGGCATCCTTATATGGATCAAGGAGAGCAGATTCAGTTTCATAACTCTTTTTGGTATAATCCTCATAGGGTGAGATAAGCCTGTTATCGCTTTCAGCTTTCGCCTGGCTATACTCATTTCCAGCTTTGGTTGCACCTTCTCCAGATTCAATCAGTCTACCTTTTGAATCGTAGTCAGCCGCAGTATAATCGTACTCAGATCTTTTGGCGTCTTCTGCATCACTAACCAAACGAGTGTCAGCAGCATTCTTTGCTCTACCAAACTCATACTCTGACCGCTTGAATCGTTCCTCGTCAGTAACAAGCCTGCCTGCTGAATATGCTTGTTTAGTTGCTGTTTGGGCTTCAGCAATCGCCTGGTCAGTTTGATCTGGGATTACTGCCATGTTGGCTGCATTCTGTGCCATTTCAACATCAGAGAAGGAGACAACCGCATCCGGATCATAGCCTTCCATTTCACCCCTGGTCATCGTGACGATTTCTTCATTGTTAGGACCAGCTGTCACTTCCGGAGTAACGCCCGTTTTATTCGCCTGAATTCTCTCGATCATCTCATCGTCGTAACCATTGTCTTTCAAATTCTGAATTTCCTCTGCTGACAGACCACCTTCACCACCACCACCTGGGGAAGATGCACTGCTCCCTACTTGGACAAAATTTCCACCAGCATCATAGTAGCCACGGATCTCTTCAGCAGGATCGTAGAATACACCATGCTTATAATAATTCATGTATTCCCTGGCCCACCCTTGTTGCTCCTCACTCAGAGTTGCCATCCTCGCATTGTATTCAGCATCAAAGCTGTCACCACCACCACCACCACCCATGCTATACCTCCTTGGTTATATGGAACATTACGCCATCAGAGTATTCATCAATATTCTCATCAAAAAAATAATTCGGGATAACACCCGACCATTCCATACCTATTTTTTCGCAGAACTTAATCGCATATTTATTTCGTTCAGGAACAACACCAATCAGTACTGAAAATTTATTCAGAAGCTGCCGGTAAACCTCTCTTGCTATTGCGACTGATCCATTACCCCAGAACTCCTGAAACATGCAGAAATGACCGTATGCTGTCTTGTACCTGAAATGATCCAGCAGGCCAAATCCAGCAACTTCTTCATCCTTTTTGACTATCCCGAACAGGCAATTCTGATCATATTTTATTCTGCGGAAAAATTTATCCTTTGAAAGGGGCTTATCACCAAACAGAAACATCTCCAGTGATCCATCCTTCTCTGCCCGATCAAGAAGATATTTCAAATAAGAATCAGTAAATGTCCGGATGCCATCTTTTTCTATGTAGAATTCAAGTGTAATCATGTTATCGGGCTCCCTGAATCATCCAGCCTATCTCCATCCGAGTTGATTAAATTATAATCAATTAAATCCTGCTTGGTAATCGCCTGACCTGTTGTGCCACCGGTCCACACATCTATCGTCTTTTTGACCTGGCTTAAAAAGTTCCACAAACCCTTTGGTTTCAATCCGAATGGAACGTCTGGTAACATTAAATTAATTCCTTTATGCTGGTTGCCACTTCAAGGGAATCAACGGGGATATTGCCTGACAGCTCCAGTTCTACTGATCGGTATTTAGTTGTGCCAGGTAGCTTAAAGGGTTTGCTGCTCAATACTTGCTTAGTAAACTTTGCTGTGTTCCCCCCATCGACATACATCTTAAAAGTAACAGATTGCACCATGTTGATGTTGTCCAGTCTATGCAAAGCATCACCACCGATAGCATACGTGCCTATATCACTTTCACCGATAGCACCATTTAATGCATTGTTAGCAATCATGGTGTTATTTAAATTTTCAAAATATGACTCATCACCAATCTCCCCCAACAGGGTATCGTAAAAAGAATCTTCCAGGGCCACCTTGGCTGCACCCAGGTTTATCACCCCAGGGAGAACGAATTTTTTGCTTTTCCAGGTATATCTTTCCAGATTATATGAATCGCCTTCCCATTCTTTTATTTTTTTGATCTGGCCTGAATCAGGATTGTTAACAGTTTCAGGCTCATTGATAATGATATAAAATTTCCCATCACCGATACTTACATAACCTGCATATATAATATCGGAATACTGGGTGTAATTTCCTGACACTATCTCATATATGAAGGATGTTCCGGAGCTGGAGTTGAATCCAAAATATTTTTCACCAAAGAAATATCCTTGAAGCGAAGCCGGTACAATCGCTTTCCAATTATCCAGGGTGAGGTTTTGAAAGGTCAAATTTCTCAAGCCATCCTGGTTGATGAAAATCAGTCCCTCATTGCTGGCATATATAACACCCAGTTTTGCAGAAACGATTGACCGCTTAGAAGCGCATGGTTGATGATCGGCCAGGGGGATCTGGATCATTGTTTCAGGTGCGTCGCCTACGATTAAGAATGGCTTACCATCCGTGAGAACCACAATGGTTGTCCCAAAAAGCCCCAACCCAATCACCTGATATTGTGATTTTAAGGCTGTATCCGGCCAAGCATGGGGAAGGTAGGGTTCACAGAAAAAGATCTCGTTACTTTCAAATCCGGCAATCATACCATTGGGCAAACCGATTATTCCGGTTAAGCCAGTGGGAGGAGGGAGCCAGGTTTCTGAGGGGCATATATCGCCATCCAGATCGGCTGTATCAACATCATCCGTCAACGTGTAATATTCCCAATGATCCGTTCCGGACCCACCTACACCATTAACAGGATCATCAGGATCAGCAGTTGTTCCATCATTGATACATTTAAAAAGAACATCGCCATTTCCTTCATCAAACCAGTAATATTCCCCATTATCTGCCGTTCCGGTGAATTCACCCTCAACAGTTGGCAGAGTGTAATCTTTCACAAAGTAGAAATTGGCGAAATTTTCAGTGTCCACCGCAGTTCTATATAACCGGATAGTCTCAATAGCTCTATCTGAAACGTGAGCCTGGATATTAGTGACATCGACAGTCGCATCGTCATTGGCTGTCAAAAGTGTACCTACAGCCGAAGGTGGACCTTCTTCGCCATATTTTGTGACCCAGGTATATGAGTATATCCTGCTTTCAGATGATCCAGTTCCGGCTGCAGTGATCTCTGTACTCAATTGAATAGTTGCTGCTGGCACACCCAATTTATAATACCCTGGCATCTCGATATCATTACAATGGACCCTGGGCTCATCTTTCCCTGTATAATATAGCCGGTCATACTGATCGTCAGCAATAGGGGATCTCACATAGTCCACATCAACAGCCTCGGTGATGAAGGCACTCGCATATTCGTAAAGTGTCTGAATAGTCGTATCCGTCAAATCCTCTTCCAGAGCTGCCTGATTCCATGACCGCAGATCACCCTTCTCCAGCTTACAATTTAATGCTGTCTGAGCATCGGTCGCTGAAAGAAGATTGTCTGTCAGCCTGGGTGTTTCGCCATCAAATTTTTTAATAGATATTTTCATATCAACTATTTGACCCGTACCCAATTAAAAATATTTGGCATTTAGAAACAAGGTTATTCCAAGCAGTTCCAGAATGTCGCAATGTAAAAATTCGATTTCCATCAACCGGAATTTTGGTTGTCGTGACAGAGTAACGGTTATTCTCACCTTCAGGCAATGAAATACCTGTCGCACATACCAAACAACTGTGATCTCCTGCTCCTACCACTGGTTGCTGGGCACCTTTAGCAGCCCATATTCTTAAATATCCTGCCTGTGCGGGAGAGCCAGCAGGTCTATACAAGTCAACTGCAAACCTCAGTTCAATCCAATTTGTATCAGTTGGGAGCCCATCAAGTGCGGTCCACTCATTAGTAGCTCCACTCCCAGTCGGTCCAAAGTCGTTATCAGCGTCCTCGTTAAAGGTGAGGTAGTTTATCCAAACCCCGCTAACTGTTGGCAAATATCCTGAATGATTCACATACACTGATTTCTCAGCAGCCATCACCACATCAGCTTCATCCTTTATTGCCAGTTCCCTCAATCCTAAATTGGTTCTGGCATTGGCCTTGATTGTCTCATTTGAAGCTATTTCAGAAAGCCCAGAGAGAATCTTGAAATATCGGTTTTCAGTATACAGCATATTCGGAACATCATAATCACCGAGTGGAGCAACAGTTGCTTCAAGCGATGTGAAATGTCCTTCACGTCGTTTATTCACACCAATTGTTGTACCATCGATTGCGCCACCATCGATATCGACAAGGGACGCATCCTGGTTTGCCATCGATTTCAAAGCTCCCAGGAGAATTATATTCGCATCGGCTTTTCCGTCTGCGGTATCTGCTGTTGACTGGGCCGCAGCTGCGTCTGAAATCGCCTGAGTAGCATCGGCCTGGGCAGCATCCGTATTGTCCTGCAGCTCCTCCAACGTCCCTTTGGTCAGCCTGCAGCTGATTATCGTAGTCGGGGATAATGTATGGGCCTGGGCAGATGTCCCTTCCTGGCCACGGACAATCGTGCAAGTCGTTGAACTCCTGGCAGTAACCTTGACAATCTCATACGTTCCGTCATCATCAACCAGGTGCAGCATAAACCAATCACCTGAACCGCCCCCAATTGTAGGCGCACCAGTTGCATCTGCCAGTTCCAATGAGCCAACAGTATCATTGATATCGGCAGCCAGAGTGGTATTAAAATTATTCGCGAATACTTGTTCAGCCATTTATCCCCCTTAGAACATTGAACTGCCAGCATACGATGCAACTACCGGCAAACTGTTTTTACCCTGGATTGATTTGGTCCTGGCAACTGCCATTGCATATTGCCATTGACGTTTTTTTATCACAGCTTCTTTAAGATCAGCCCACTGCCTGGTACTCATGTTGTAAAGCCGCATAAGCGCACCCAGGCGTATATCCTCAACATGCTCGTTATATATTATGTCATCGATCTCAACCGCGCTTATAGTCGGTACAACCACCACCTGCAGATTCAGGTTGTCGGTTAAATCAGCTTCAGGAGTTGGATAAACCCTGGCCTTTCCATCTGTCATGGTCAAAAAGACCTTGGTAATGGTTGTGCCGGTCTGGGATCTCCAAAGATAAATCGAATTGTCCATGTATAATTTGCTGGTAACTTCGATCTCTGTTTCATCTCCCAGATCACCCAGGTAAGCATAATCGATATCGACTGGCCGGTATTCCTTAGACACTCCAGATCCAGCTCCACCTTCTTCTCCACTGAACGTGACAGCTTCTCCACCGAATGTTACAGTGTCATCACCACCAAACGTAACACCTTCAGATTCAGTATCCGGATCAAGCCCAGTGAAGGTAATGGCGTATTCTGATGTATCTGCAACAATCGGGATCTCATCAGCATTGGTTTTCAGCATCCTTGTAACCAGACAGAATTCTGTCACAGCTTCCCGTACTGCCTTTTCAACGACAGGTTTGGGGCAAGCTGGAACATCGGATTGAATGTATTGACGAAAAGTTGAGAATGTAATCATTACTTTTCCTTTGTTTTAGGAGCTATATTTGAACTGGATTTAAACTGCACACCCAAACCATTGTAAAATGATTGCTCATATCTCTTTGATGCTTCCCAATTGACCGCTGAATCCGAATCTTTCTCATATGCACATTTCATCATCCAATCGATAATAGGATCGATGAAAACATCATCGGCTTCAACATCGGTGATGGTGATAGCTCCAACCGCAATTTCATCGAATAACGTGCTGTATGCCATTTCAACATAGACAGCTGCGGTGGCATGAGTCGGTGGATACACATAGAAGTTTTTCGGCTTCTTTGAATCGTATGTGTAATAATCCACTTCTTCAGTGCCGGTATCCGTATGCCAATCGGCATGCATATCATCCAAATCTTTCCGATTGACTTTTTTAATGGACTCACCAGGTGTTGAACCGTCAGTTCCCATATTTCGCGTGATATCAATCAATGCGATGGCTGCAGCAGGCAGGCTTTGAAGTGTCGCGCTGGCCGCCAGGAGAACGGCTGCAACTGTATAATTGGCATCCGGCCTTAATGCTACCAGCTTTCTTTGTGCTGAATTATAATAGTCAACCCAATCCTGCAGCTTCACCCTGGTGTATTTCTCGTCATCAGTGCTGCCATCCTCATCATAATCCAGATATTTCTTAGCCACCTGTATAATCAGTTCTGAAACCAGCATTTATCACCTATATGTTATCGAATTCGCCTTGTTCAGCTTTACCTGCGTCCAGCTTTTTTATTTCTTCAAGCATATCGTTCCGAGTCGTTTTATCGACATCAAAGAACTTCTGATGTTTGATCTGGGCATACATATCAAGCTCACCCTTATTCATGCGAATCAGGGGCTTATTGATATCGAATGAATCAACCTTCATTTCCGGATCATTCTTCAACATCTCTTCTGGAGCCATCGTTCCCTTTGATTCGGCTGCTGCTTCTTCAACCTGGGCATTGGGATTCAGCATCATCTGACCGGCTTTAACCAGGTCTTCAATCTGCTCAGTGCTCAATTTTGACAAGATATTCATGATCTCAGTCGGCACCATGTAAGTCGGGACTTCTGTCTTTCCCTGTGTGCATCTTGGTGCAGACTCACACCCTTCACACTTGCTACGATCTTGACACAGAAGAAAATTCTTTTCCTCTTCTGAGATCTCAATCATATCCGGTTTTTTGGCCCCTTGCTCACTCCAGGGCCACACAGTGTTATTCGTTAATTTTTTTAGATATCGTTGTTGTGTCATTCTTTTCCTCTCTCTTTGAATTACATGGGTGAGTGATACCCACCCATGTAATATTCTTAATTAAACTTCAATTAAGAGAGATCGATTACCCATGCAACAATCTTGACTTTACCCGTTGAAAGCACACCAGTTAAGGTAGCAATCTCAAGATCAAGTGTAGTCGCTGCAGTGGTATACCCCTGTACTGCGAAAATCGGCACACCATCAGTTGTGATCTGGGTAGCATCAAATCCATCAACAAAGTTGTCTGGATCTGCTTCAGGTGAAGTGGTAAAACCCAGATCCAGTGTACATGCAGTAGCAGGAGCAACTGCTGTCACCGGATGAATGGTAGCTGCCATAACAGCGTGTTTAATGGGAATATCAAATACATTGATAATATCATCTGCGGCCAGTGCTGACCCTTTTTCGGTCAACACATCTGCAAAATCAATCTCTCTTTCCAATACATAACTTTTCATTGCAGCCGAACGTGGTAATCCGGTCGCGCCTGTGGTCATGTCAATAGCCATAACTTACCTTCCTTTCTACGTCCTAAGACGTAAGTGTCTAAAAATTAGACGTAACCGATTATGCTTTACGAACCCAACCAGTTACCAATGCTTCTGGCTTGATAACTTTGTAGTCGTAAACATTCAATCCACGCACCAGCCGACCAAAAGTAGACTCACTCTTCAGAGAATCCATCTCAGTCATCTGTGCAGCAAATGTGATCGCATCTTTTTGTCCAGCCATTGGAAAATACGCTGTGTAAGCTCCGTCAGCCGCACTTGCAATCTGATTGCTCTTATGAACTGTTGCTGCATCGATCTCACCAACGCGGCCATGACGGACAGGAGTCTTGCTGTCACCAGTCATGGAAACATCTTTAAGATCAGATTTTTTCAACAGGTTATTCATCCAGGTTGGCAATGCATAAAAACGACTGTTTTCAGGAACATTTTGTTCATCAAGAACAGTCATCATGTCCATCATAAAGTCCAGAACGTTTTCTTTAGTGATTGCCACCAGGGCAGTTGTTACACCCAGGTTGAAACTGGAGGAAATCGCACCAGAAGTTGCACCAGTATTGCTGGCATGAACATCACTGTACACATCGCCTAAGCCCTGTGCATCGATGGTGATTTTCATCTGCTCACCAGCATCCTGGGACCACTCATTCATCAGCGCAATATCGGCCTGATGGGCATCAATGCTATCGCAAATAAAATTGAAGTACTTTGCTTTTGCGATTGGGAATTCAGTCAACGGATTGTCAGGATGTTGAATCGCCAAATTCATACCCTTAACGTAATCGTTGATTGTGATGTCTGCCCGAGTCCGGATCTTAACAATATCACCCTGGTTCTTGATCTCTCCCTGGTATTTCGTATTGGCTATACCTGGGAAAATAGATGCAGCATAATACTTGACCAGCATCTGCCCTGACCATATTTCCGGAATAAAGTTTCCGCTGTACTGTGGAGTTCCTACTGCTGTTGGAACCATAACCTACCTTCCTTTCCCGACTTAAATACCCAGGAAAGGTATTTAAATCAGTTTATATAATGCGGTGTTCTCTTCCAGCCGCTAAAATATCTGCTTGAGTCGCTTCAATCCACGCCTGCTGACCAGTAAATTTCCCCTGGGCAACATTCTTATAAAAGTCATTGATCTGCTTTTTTGTGTATGTCTTTTTAGCAGGAGCAGGCTGTAAGTCTCCTCCGGTTCTGTCTGGAGAAGGACTCACACCCTGAATGTCTTTCGGTGGTGTTACCGGAATGGGGCCTGGGTTCGGTGGATTATCAACGGCACTATTTCCATTAATATACTCTTGAAAGATTGCAATTACTCGATCAGATTCCATACGCTTATGCGCGACTGTCAGCGATTCGTGCCGACTTACGCCGGTATACGGATTCACTGTCTTCAGCCAGGAGATAAACCCAGGATCATTATTAACGGTAATATAGTCTGGTATTTCAGTCTGAAGTCTGTTTGTATGGTTGTTCCAATCCCTGGCGGCCTGTGCCTTGGCAGATTCTTCAACAGTATTGACTGTCTTATCTACCTGACCACGTAAGCCATTCAGAGTCTTGGCCATTAGAACAAATTCTTCACCGTATTCCTCAAACTTTGCCGGATCTATTACTAAAGATCCATCACCGTTAACTTTGCCCTGATTATCATCAACTGGTTTCTGTTCGACCTGTTGCTTCAAGTTCAAGTTTTCATTTTGCAAAAACTGCATCTGCCCACTGATCTGGTTGAGCTGCTGCTGCATAGCCGGTATTTCTGCATTGTACTTGCCACTGAGGACTTTGTACTTCTGCTCCCAATCCGTTACCGGTTTTGCCACACCGTCTTCAACTGTTGTCTCAATAGGGTTGTCTGGTTCAGGTGCAATTACATTGACAGGAGCAGGTGCCGGATCTCCTTCGTTCCCTGGTGCCAGAGTCTCTTCTGCCATTTCAACAGGAGGGGTGTTCTGTTCTGCAGGGGTTGGTGGAGCTGGATCTGTGTTCCCGTTTGCCAATCGCTTTTGCAGTTCTTCTGCTTTTTTTGCCTGATCTTCGACGTTGTTAGGTATTGTCATGCTCTTTTCTCCTTGAGCCTTTTTAGTGGGTGTTCCTACTGGAGCCCAGTAATAAAGGTATTCAATATGTTAATAAAAATTGTTTATTGTACGTTCTGTTTGCCAATCTCCCATTCTTGCAGGACAACTGCACCAGCCAGATCTGAATCATGGAAAAAATGGAAAAATGGGACAACCACATCGCCTGAGTCAAAAGTAAAAGCCGCAGTTGTCGTTGGTGCAGCACCATCAATCTTGAAGGTGACAACCCCCGACAGAGCAACATAAACTTCCAGTGTTACTGTGCCACCATCAGCTAAATCATCAGTGGTATCAGTTGCAGCTGGTGTACCATCATTCAGATTTGTTTCTATTTTAATGTCACCACCATCTACATTGAGAGCTGCGAAATCAGCATAGTTATCAACTGCTACATCGTATGCTTCAGCACTCCTGAACCCGAACCGGCATTCATCTGTACCGCTTACATCTGCAATGGAAAGTGTCAATTTTCCATAAAATACATCTGTACCAATTGTCATCGCTGCCCTGGAACCTGCTGTGATCCCCTGGGTGATTTCAATACCAATATTATTGGTCTGAGTCCGGCCAACATCCAGACCAGTTGCAGCCATCTGAGGAACCAGTGTGGTAGCTATCCCAATGTTATGAAACTCAAATGCCGTTCTTGGGAATAGCATTGCATGTTCGTCTTCTGCTGTACCGTCACAGACTTCACCGGTAATCTGCATACATACTGGAGCTGAATCAAACTTCTCTTTGGTTACAACATCAGGGATCAAATCTGCCAATTCAACAGCATCTCCCTGCAGTCCATTCCGTTTCCCCACATACATCTCGCGGGTAGTCAGTTTACCGATTGATAGAGCTTCGTGTCTCATTTTCTTGCCTCCTTTTATTTAGTCTAATTTTTTGCAAAACATCCGGAGCAGACTCGATCTGCTCTATAAAATTCTTTATAAACTGGCATGCGCCTTGTTGCTGTAATAACTGTCCGTCCTTCGCGGTATCATTCTTTTCCCTGATATGATCCAGGTTGGACTTCAATAACGTTTTGATAACTTCCATATCCTGATGTACTCTCAACCTACTCAATGCCACCAGGGTCCGTTCATCTTCTATTTTCGGCATCGATATCATTAAATGATTCTTCCTTTACCACCTGGGAGATTTATATTCGTCCGTACCAGGTAAAATGGGACCGATAGTATGATTTCACTCTGGACCTGCTTTGGCTTGGATATGAAGGCAACCAGCTCATCACGCCAATATATGTAATACCCTGCCTGCCAATACTCATCTTCCTGGCTCTCTCTATGATACGACAATCTCACCCGATACAGCCTGTATAATTCTTTGGCTGCAGGCTCATGGCCAATGATAAAATCAGCAAACTTTTTCCCATTAAGCCCGAATCCGGTATCAACACCAATCTCCTTGAATCGCCACATAATACACTGGCCTATATAATGCTCTGCTTCTTCCCTGGAATCGAATCTGCGTTCTTTCAAGCTCCCATGAACAATATCTTTCATGTCCTGTTCTTGATCTTCAATCTCACCAAACGTCCGATGATCAGTGATATTGCTCAAATCCTGTAAGGGTGTTTCGTCCTTATGCAGCTGTTCTAAAGTCATGGCCCCCGTTCCTGTTCCCTGCTGGATTAGTGTTTATCATTCGTTGTGGCATCCCTGGACCTTGCCCCCCACCAGGAGCTGGTTGGCTTGGCTGTTGACCTGGCTGGCCAGCCCCTGGAGGAAGCAATGGACCGTTGACCATAGCTGTTGCTCTGGCCATATCATCCTTACTTGGCACAATGTCATCAATTCCGAGATCCAGACCACCGATAACCTTCCGTAGGATTTCAGCTAATCCGTCCTGACCGATAATTGCCAATACGTTTGGATGAAGTGCGATATTGAGGAATTCGTTCCTGCGAATCTGAGCCTGTTCTTTGGCCACCAGGCTGGATGCCCCTTTAGCAATCAACCTGACATCACCCTTTCTCAATACCGGATCTGGATCATAGAGAAGCAGATGCTGGTGCAGGGCTTTGATTGAATGCGTGATAATTTTATCGATATTCTTGATAACCAGCTTAATATTCTTACTGGCATTACTCATCATCATAGAGAAGCCGGTAGCCGTACTGATCGCACCACCACCACCAGTTTGACCGTATGTATACTTCGGTATGCCGGTCTTGTTGTCGGCTTCATTACTGTAAAATTCATAGACCTTGATTAATTCATTGACCATTGATTTAGGCTGAAAAAACCAGATTGGAGCCCTGGTCGATTGAATGGTATCATCCATCTTGAACGGCCATACTTTCATGGGCTCAATGCTTGATACCGTTTCCCCAGGTGGTAGAGATGCCATGTCAACACCAATCTGAGGACCAGATATCACACCCATATTGTTAACCAGATTCCTGGCTGCAGCATTGCACATATCGCAGATGTCAGTGATCAGATCGGGCAGGCCATCACCCCAGAATTGACCGTTCTTTTTCCGGAAAGACTCTTTATAATATGGCCGGTTCCCCAGGGGGTTTTCATTCAGAACACATTTGATGACTTATGAGTCTATCAACCAGCGTTCAACCTCATACTCCTCATACATATCCTGAAACTTTGAACAGTTCATACGATTAT